>JBCCFA010000203.1:0-7865 GCA_039029975.1 Pseudomonadota bacterium | reverse complement strand
GAACTTGACCCGGCCGCGGCAACAACGGTCCGGCAGTCTGATTGATTGGCGCTCCCGTATCACCGAATGTCGCTCAACTTACATGCAGCTGTGAGAGTGCACGGTAGACAGCGCAACTTCGTCGTAGCCCCTACGCCGCTGCTAGTTGAAGCCGCTGCTAATGCGATCATTGGTACTAAACTCGATGATGACGCGCTGGGAAAATTAGCTGCGGCCGCGAGCGCTGCCTGCAACCCAATTGATGACAAACGCGGGACAATTGAATACCGCACTAAAGTTGCCGGCGTGCTGGCACGCCGTGCCGCAAAAATTGCCGCCGAACGCGCCCAAGCCTAAACCACAGGATTGATTAGATGAGCAAACACCACGTCACAACAACAATCAACGGCGACCCGGTTGAATTTCTATGCGAAACCCAACAGACGCTGTTAGATGTATTAAGAGACGAACTACAACTTACCGGTAGTAAAGAGGGTTGTGCATCCGGTGATTGCGGCGCCTGCAGCGTCATGGTTGATGATCGCTTGGTATGCGCCTGCCTGGTACTAGGTGTGGAAACAGATGGCACGCAAATCGATACCATTGAAGGCGTCGCGACGGGCGAACAACTGCATCCAATTCAACAACGATTCTTAGAAGAAGCTGCGCTGCAGTGCGGCGTATGTACACCTGGATTTGTCGTTGCCACAAAAGCACTACTGGAACGCAACCCCAACCCAACCGAAACAGAGGCACGCTATTGGCTTGCCGGGAATCTGTGCCGCTGCACCGGTTACGACAAAATTCTTAAAGCCGTTATGAAAGCCGCCGAAGACTTACGTGCTGCGTAAGCCAACTTTGTAAAGGAACAGCCATGGGAAACGAAGAACTGCAATTTAAGATTGTCACCCAAGATACTGAATCTGACGAATACAAATGGGTCGGTAAACGCATTGTGCGTCCAGACGGCGTCGAAAAAGTCACCGGGCGAGCTAATTTTGGCGCTGACTTTCAACTGCCAGGTATGCTCGTTGGGCGGGTACTACGCAGTCCGCACGCGCACGCCAAAATTGTCTCAATTGATACCAGCAAAGCGGAAGCCTTAGCGGGTGTAAAAGCCGTTATTACCTCTGCCGATCTTCCCGAAATAGGGCCGAAAGAACGAGGCGCCGGCGAATCCCCTGTGGTCTTTCGCGATGTGTCGCGCAATGTGATGGCGCGAGACAAAGCCCTTTATGACGGCCATGCCATCGCGGCGCTTGCCGCAACCTCAGCCTCAGTTGCTGACGCGGCGCTCAAATTAATCGACGTGACGTACGAAGTACTTCCACACGTGTTGGATGCGCGCGAAGCGATGAAAGACGATGCACCCGTAATTCATGACGATATTTTCACAAAAGGGCTAGAACCAGCGCCGGAAAAACCCTCAAACGTGACCCAACGATTTGAATTCGCTCTTGGCGATACAGAAGCGGGATTTGACGAAGCAGAAATCATTGTCGAAAACGACTACACCTCGCAGTCGGTGCACCAAGGTTATATTGAACCGCATGCGTGCGTCGCATCTACCGCTGAAGATGGCATGACCACCCTTTGGGCCAGCAGCCAAGGGCAATTCATGGTGCGCAACTACACCAGTAAACTTTGTGGCATGGACGTGGCCGAACTGCGCGTTATCCCGGCCGAGATCGGCGGCGGCTTTGGCGGCAAAACCACGGTGTATCTAGAACCGCTCGCCGTTACCTTGTCGAAAAAATCAGGGAAACCGGTAAAACTAGTTATGACGCGTGACGAGGTCATGCGCGCCACCGGACCAACTTCTGGCGGCCACGCTCACGCAAAAATTGGCGCGAAGAAAGACGGCACCATTGTCGCAGGCGAATTAACCATGGAATACGAAGCAGGTGCGTTTAAAGGCTCACCCGTTCAGTTCGGCTGCATGACCGGTTATGCGCCTTACGATATTCCGAACGTTAAAGCTGTCGGCTATGACGTGGTGGTTAATCGTCCTAAGGTCGCGGCCTACCGTGCGCCTGGCGCACCCGTTGCTGCGCTGGCCGTGGAATCGACACTCGATATGCTCGCGCAAGAACTGGATATGGACCCGATTGCGCTACGCGAACATAACGCTGCGAAAGAAGGAACGCAGGCCGCATACGGCCCTAAGTTCAATCGCATTGGTTTTGAAGAAACGCTGGTTGCCGCAAAAAACCACAGCATGTATCAGAAACCGTTAGGGCCTAATCAAGGCCGCGGTGTTGCCTCCGGTTTTTGGTTCAACATCGGCGGCAACTCAAGCGCTGAAATCAACGTTAACGAGGATGGGACCGTCGCTGTCGTGACCGGTTGCCCAGACATTGGCGGCTCGCGCGCATCGATGGCGCTGATGGCAGCTGAGGTGCTAGGCGTTGATATTGATCGGGTGAAGCCATTAATCGCCGATACGCAATCCACGGCCTATAGCGATTTAACCGGCGGAAGTCGCGTCACGTTCGCCACCGGAAAAGCGGTGGTAGAAGCAGCGGAGTCTGCAGTCAACGAACTGCGCCAACGGGCGGCAAAAATTTGGGACGTTGAACTAGAAGAGGTCCAATGGCAAGACGGTCACGCCATGAACGGTAACGCTGCCGAGCACGAACCACTCAGCCTGGCCGCGATAGCAAATTCGGCCGGTAGAACCGGCGGGCCGATTTCAGCTAAAGCGAATATTAATGCCACGGGCGCGGGCCCCGGTTTTGGGACTCACGTGTGTGATGTGGAAGTAGATCCGGAAACTGGTCGGGTAACGGTGCTGAATTATTTGGTCGTTCAGGACGTCGGTAAGGCGGTACACCCAAGCTACGTGGAAGGACAAATGCAAGGCGGCGCCGCACAAGGCATCGGTTGGGCATTAAACGAAGAATACATCTATGGTGATGACGGTCGTCTGCAAAATACCGGCTTTTTAGATTACCGCATTCCGGTTGCTTCTGACTTACCGATGATCGACACTGTCATCGTTGAGGTACCTAATCCAGGCCACCCATTTGGTGTGCGCGGTGTTGGCGAGGTCCCCATCGTGCCGCCATTGGCTGCGGTGCTTAATGCAGTCGCCCGTGCTACCGGTGTGCGCGTGCCGGACTTACCTATCTCACCTCCAAAATTACTTGCCGCACTCGATGCCGCGAAGTAATACCGGCGCCGCGTGGCGAGAGTGATTTTGCAAAGCGACGTCGCGCGTCGCTTTGCAGACGGAGAAACAGAACACGAGTTCCATGCGGACAATGTTCGACGTCTGATTAAAGCGATGGATGAACGCTTCCCCGGTATTGGTAAGCACCTCAGCAACAAAACGGCGATTGCGATTGACGGGGAAATCTTTCAAGACCCGTTACTTGAACCCATAGAGCCCAGTAGTGAAGTGTATTTTTTACCGATGATCGAAGGCGGTTCGGCCTGAACCGATTCGGTCCTATCTTTTTGTTGGAGCACACATGCAAGACTTAATTGTTGAAAAGAACAACCACATTGCGACGCTAATTTTCGATCGCCCGGACGCCCGCAATGCCCTGAGCGAAGATATGCGCGCGAATCTCAGGGATGTCTTGGCGGAAATCGAACACGACGACGACATTCGCTGCATCGTAATGAAAGGCTCCGGCGAACACTTCATGGCCGGTGGTGATGTAAAGCGCATGCTTAACTCCATTGACCAACCGCCGGAAAAAATCCGCGCTGAGTTTGTCCAGCGCATTCATGATCTGCACCCTATTATGTTTACCATGCGGCGTATGCCAAAACCGATCATCGCCAGTGTAGAAGGCGCCGCGGCAGGCGCGGGCGTGAGCATGGCGCTCGCTTGCGACTTAGTGATTGCAGCTGATAGTGCGTTCTTCACGCTAGCCTATGTGCACATTGGCACCAGCCCCGACGGCTCTTCGTCCTTTAGCTTGCCGCGTGCGGTGGGCATGAAAAAAGCGATGGAAATCGCCTTGCTTGGCGACCGCTTCGACGCCCAGACGGCCAAAGACATTGGCATGATTAATTTTGTCGTCCCGCAAGCGGAACTCACGGCAGAGACTGATAAATTAGCTACTCGACTCGCAGCGGGACCGACGAAGGTATACGGCAACACGAAGCAACTATTTTATCGTTCGTTGGAAAACACTTGGGAATCACAGCTACAACTTGAAGCGGAATTTTTTGCCGATTGCGCTGCTCGCAATGATTTTAAAGAAGGCGTGAGCGCGTTTAACCAAAAACGAAAGCCTAATTTTACCGGGACCTAACTACCTCGGCAGGCGGACTCTTAGCTAACGATTCGCACGATCTTTTCCTTACTTTGCCGCCGGAAAAAATAATATCGCTCAAAAAGCTTGGGCCGGGCGGTGTGAAGTCCGTTTGCGTAATATGCATTGAAGCGACCGCAACTGCGGTCGAAGTGCTCGTGTAACCCGCCACGTTGAGAATGAACCTAGACTGATAGGTAGTAGATGCGTTTAAGTCGCAGCCTCGGAATTACGATTCATGTGCTCGGAACATCTCCCGTGCTATCACCACATTTTGAATCTCCGAGGTACCGTCTACATATTGGGCGAGTTTCGCGCAAGCCAAGTGTCGAGACAACGGAAATTCACCTAAGGCACCAGCGGCTCCCATTATCTGCATGCAGTCGGCAATTCGTTGCAAGGCAATCTTCGTCGCGAATTTTTTCGCATGCGCCGCAACTGTGGTTGCGTTATCGTCATTAGCTAAGGCCGTCACGGCTTGAGCATTTAGCGCGTTGGCGGCCACCAAATCGGTAGCAACATCAGCCAACAAATGTTGGGGGTATTGATAGTTGGCGATCGCTTGGCCGAATGCAGTCCGTTTTTTTATGTAGCTAATTGCTTCATGCAGCGAGCGTTGCAGCATCGCGGCGCTCATCACCGCGACCATCGTGCGCGCCAAATCGATGCCCTGCATTGCCGCTTTAAATGCTTTGCCCGGCGCTATCATCTCGCTTTTGCGCGCCAAAATCACGTTGTCGAAATTGAATCCACTAACATTCATTGCGCCAACCCCAAACAGATCATAAGGCTTAGAGTTCTGCACACCATTTGTTTGTGCTTCGACTAGGTAATTTGCGATGCCCTTGGAACCAGCGCCAGGAGAAGTCTGCGCATACACGCTCAGTAGGTCGGCGATACCACCATTGGTGCTCCAGGCTTTGTCGCCAGATAAGCGTATCGCGTCTTTTGACACTTTTGCTGTGGTAGAAATCGCAGCGGCGTCGCTACCCGCCCCCGGCTCCGTTAATAGAAACGCGCCGATTTTTTCGCCTGCGATCATTGCTGGCAAAAATGCGTGATGCTCGGAACTGCCATTGCGTGCAATGTTGGCCGCCAAGTTATTATGAACAACTAAGGCAAAGGTCGAAGAAAAGCACGCGTCGGCTAGCGTACTAAGAATAGCCGCCAGCCCATTGTAACTGAGGCCTTTACCGCCTAATTCCTGGGGGACAAGCAGCGCACAAAGACCATGCTTTGACGCTTCTTCAAAATAGGCGCGCGGCATTTTTCCCTGGCGCGCCCAAGCGGCAGCATGGGGTTCAACATAGTCCGTGCGGAAAGCGACGGCAGCGGCGAGGAGGTCTTGTTCTTTTTGTGTTAATTCACGGGGATCAATGGCCATGCGCTTTTCTAATTGTCATCAATAAGTTGTTCAAAGCATAACCTATCGTGACGCCGACATGCAGCCTGCCGCTATCATAGCCGGGAAAGTGGCATCATTTTTGTTATTAGCCAACCACCTTCCGTGACACCAATAGCATCCCTGTTGCTTAGCGCTATGGATGCATAGGATTAGAAATATTCATCCCCGACGGCGGGTAATTACCATGATTAAATCCAGCTGGTCCGTTTAATTCATTCACGTTATTTTGCAGATTCACATTATTAGTATTCACCAGCACATTACGTGCAGACTCTGATACGTTTGGTGCAATATCTATCGCTGGTAAGTTGGTGTTTTTCAACACGTCAATCGCCTGCACTCTGGGGACCACCGTTTGAATTTTTTGGATCGCCGAGGACCGCACAGCTTCCACATTAACGTCATTAATTCCTGCTGGCCGATCAATCGAAGGGGTTGCACCATTTAATTTTGGCGACACATCAACACCGCTTAGCGCATTCGAGAAACGGTCTAGGTTCGCAGCGTTGACCTTGGTGCTAACAATCGCTTTGATTGGCGCGCGTTCTGCAAACTGGGCTTTCACGCCGTCAGTTGATTTTGCTATGTCATTCCTTCGATTAGCTGTCGTTTGTGTGGCTCTAGCTTGTTGTGCGCCTGAGAGTCGCTGTTTGCCGCTCTTCGATTTCGCTGACGGCAGAATTGCCGCAAAGCTGGGATTGAAATCTGTATAGCCGGGAACAGTGTTCAAATTGGGCACAAACGCCGCTTTACCCGCCGGGACATCTAAAATGCCGGCATCGTTTTGTACGAATATCACGCCTTCACTGGTTTTAGCATGCAAACCGTCTTCGAGCGCGCGACCATTTACGGCGCCGCAATCACCACTACATAGGAGGGCAGAATAGGCAGTTCCACGAATACCGATTGTGGCAACTTCCGTCCGCAGCTGGTAACGGTCGGGACGAGCGTGGCCGATGGCACCACTAATGGCCCGTAAGCCACCGCGAATCAAACTAAAAATCGCAGATTCTTTACCGTTTTCGCTACCTTCATATTGGTAGTCTTCCACTTGCATTTCGCTATGCTTTTGTAGAGACATAAATCCGCCGTCATTAAACTTCACTTGCAATAAACCGTCTGCTGTTTTGAGCATATCGCGATTAAACACCAAATCGTTTTTGCGGATAGATTCCGTGACGCCATTCGAACGAACGATAGTCGTCTCGCCCGAAGCAAAAAATATTTTACCGACAGCTTTGTCAGCAGCTGCGTTGCCGCTGAAGAGAACGAGGAAGATCACGGCAAAAAACCCTGTTGCCCGCACGTTTCGAGTCATTGAAATATCCAATCAAAATTTGTTCGTGATGCGCTTAAGAATGGTAGACACAAAGCGCGACCGACGTGACCGAAATCTCACTCCGCTGAATGAACTTCTGCAGCTGCAGGGTATTTACCGCAAGTTAGAAGAGAAATTGCGCCGACTGTGACCGAAATCACACGAGATTGTGACGCCGAGAGCTCGTGGCCGCTCTCGGCACTTTGGCCTTTTAGAACCCGAGCCACCTGAGCCTGGGCGATATGCTGATAGCCCTGTTTAGATCTTCAAACTCTGCTAGCCGTTAAACTGCGGTTGCTCAAACGCGCGCTGTTCCTGCCCTTCAACCACCGGTTTTAAATAGATTTCGACTCGACGATTTAATTGCCGCCCCGCTTCTGTCTCATTGGTGGCACGCGGGGCGAGTTCACCCATACCCTCGGTACGCAAGCGATCGAAAGGTACGCCGCGCTGAGAAAGAAATGAAGAAACGCTGCTGGCCCGACGTTCCGAGAGCGCTTGATTGTAATCTTCAGATCCAGAACTATCGGTATGGCCGATGGTATGGACCACGGTTCGGTCATATTTATTGATCACTGAAGACAGTTTCTCAAGCGTAGAAATAAACGCGGGTTTTAAAGCAGCGCTGTTGTAATCAAATGAAACTTCGCTAGATAAATCGAGTTTTAGCACGTCATCTTTCAGGCGTTCGATTTCAACCTCGTGACGTGCCTGTTCCTCAGCAAGTACACGTTCAAACTCCTGTTGTTGGCCGGCGGTGCAGTTGGCAACTACATGGACAGACAACAACAGGAGTTTGAACGTGTACTTGCTGAGGAACAGGCACGTCACGAGGTTGAAATCGAACGCCTGAAAGATGACGTGCTAAAACTCGATTTATCTAGCGAAGTTTCAT
>JBCCFA010000202.1:0-7893 GCA_039029975.1 Pseudomonadota bacterium | reverse complement strand
ATCAGCGGCCGGAAACATGGTGGCCGAATACGGAAACGATGTTGATGGCCGCTGATGTCGTTCCGGCACCCAGATACCATCTAATCCCACTTTTTCGGCCAATTCAGCTTCGGCCAGACAATGATCCATGGCGTCGGCGACTTCATCACGCGTCGGCGGCGTGGTCTGATCATACTCACCAAAGTGGGTATCGGGCATATAGGCGATTTTCATGTTTTTCTCCTCGGCAACTCTAACGGCGTTAACTTATTGATTTGGCAAAATTTAATCAGTACCCGAAACAACATCATGCAGGACTGCCCTTGATGCGAGCAAAGTAGCAAAACTTTCGGCAAGTTATTGTATGGAAACGTAAAATGGTCGATGGTTCGGATTACTTTTATGTTCTAAATTATCACCATACGTGTCAGAATATCAGCAATCTGTCTAGCCGATCTAGGGTGAGTCTAAATGCGCCCCAATCGACTGGCCTCGAATATCTAACCTTGAGTGGGAATGGCGCCAGTCGCCTGGAGAGAAAATCATGGCAGAAGCACTTAGCGAAAGTGGTCAACTTGGTAGTCCGCTGGAACAACTCAATCAGCCGCCAACACTGCGCCAGTTAGTTGAAGATCGTGACACACTCACCAATACGACCGGCCATTACTGCGGCGTCAAAGAACTATCGCTCCGCGACGCTGATCCGATTAAATACGAACGCTTTTACGCCAAGATGCACGCCGCTGTGTTGGCGGCACGGGAATCGGCCCGCTTCGTGGCAGCTAGCCCAGGGTCTCGGGAAATGGGCGAATGCCTTTGGGGACTCGCCACGCCGGAAGGCGATACGCTGGCTGTTTCGCTTGGCTTCCTCTCTCACACGGCAATTTTCCCTGTGGCTGTCCGCTACATGGCGGAAAACGACTACGACATCAACGATGGTATTGAAGACGGCGACGTGTATGCCGTTAGCGATGGCTTGACTGGCGGTGTACCACATCCCGGTGATTTCTATTCATTCGTCCCTATCGTGGTTGAGGGTGAAGTCGTCAGCTGGGCGGTCGGAATCAACCATTTAATGGAAAACGGCGCGCCCGTTGCGGGGAGTTGGGCGACCTTCTCCGTTGATACGTTCATGGATGGCTTGGTTTGTCCGCCAATGCGCACGGGCCGCAAGCTTAAGCAAGAGTCTTGGTGGAAAGCGATTTGGGAACGCCGCACGCGTGCCGCGACCATGAATATTCTCGATGACAAGATGCGCTTGGCTGGTTGCGCGATGATTCACGAAGCCGTGCATAAACTCATTGAAGAGTTTGGCATGGACTATTATAAGCGTGCTATGCGCGAAATCATTGAAGAATCACGCCGCATGATTGTCGATAACATGCAATCGCTTATGGTGCCTGGCACATACAACGGTTGCGCATTCCGTTCGGTGCAATATAAAGGCTTGCAAAACGTCTGGGCACACGCCGACAAGAACACCTTAATTCACGTCCGTGCAAGCGTCGAGCCTAATGAGACAGGCCTAACACTCGATACCGAAGGTAGCTCCAAGTGGGGATACCACTCTTACAACGCGACGCCTGGCGGCGCCGACTGCGCGGTGTTTTTGGGCATGATCAACATGTTCTCGCACAACACCAAAGTCACCGCCGGGATTGAGCTCGCGGTCGATAGACATTATCCCAAAGGGTCCGTGTACAACCCGGATAATGAGTTCGCCAGTAATGCCAATCTTTGGGCGCAAACCGTGGCCTTAAACAGCATTGGCTTTGGCTCAATTTCACGCGCCATGTTCTCGCGTGGTTACATGGAAGAAGCGTTCACGATTGACGGTAACTGGGGCGCTTTCCAAGGCCAAGGAACTACTCAGGACGGCACCGCATATGGCTTTACCAATTTTGAGTGGTTAGGCGGTACCGGTCGCGGGGCGTGGAGCTACAAAGACGGCGAACCTTTGGTGTGGGCCGCGTGGTCGCAAATTGCCACCATCGGAGATGCTGAAGAATTTGAAAGCACCGTCCCCCCCTTGTTCTACCTCGGTCGAAAACTCCTTAAAGGCTACTTCGGTTATGGCAAATATCGCGGTGGTCCTGGTAACTCGGCCGCGCATTGGTGTGTGGAACCCGGTAAACACGTGGCGCTCACCCGCCCTAACGGTGGATTGTCCTGCACGCCCTCGGTTGGTCTTGGCATGTCTGGCGCTTATCCAGGCCCCGGTTCTTTTATGATTTCTGCGCGTGGTACCAACCTCGATACGCTAATCGAGAAAGGTGAAACGCCAAGAGACGCACGCGAGTTGTTGGAAATGGTTGATAACGGTGAGCTCAGCGTTGATAACTTGGAAGTGTGGAAAACAGATTGCCCAGAACTTTCCTTAGAGCACAACGATCTGTTCGTCGATGCGGCAGGCTCATCCGGCGGCTGGGGCGACCCACTAGATCGCGATCCTGCGCTGGTGATTGAAGACCTAAATAGCGGCATGACGCCCAACTACGAATTTGTGCGGGAAATGAATGGCGTCATCGCCAATCAGAACGCGGATGGGCAATGGGAATTAGATGTCGCCGGTACCGAAGACAAACGCGAAAAACTACGACAAGCGCGACTTGATGAGTCTGTTAGCGCACAGGCGTGGTGGCAAGCGGAGCGTCCGACCGTCGAAGCGCAAAATTTCTCGGAAGAAGTGAAAGAGATGTATGCGCAAAGTCTAAGCTTCGAGAAGTTCGACAAAGAGTTTCGCGGGTTTTGGCAATTAGCCGACGATTACGTCGTCGCCGAAGGCGCGTAAGCAAACAATAAAAAAGGGGCGCGGCGACGTGCCCCGAGTTATCGCCAGTCACGCGTGGCAAAGTTTTCGCGATTGCCCGCGCTATTAGCACATAACTAAAAATAACCAATCACCCAACCCACAAGATTCGGAATCACAAGCATGAGCGATGACATTAATGTCGACAAAGCCCTCGTCGGTCAGTTGATCGATGGCACCATTGACGACACAAACGCCACGCGCCTGTTAAAAATGGCGCAGAAAGACAAGGACCGTTTTTTTAAATATATTGATGCTCTGCAAGATCGCGTTTCCTGGCCCGAGAAAATTTTGCTGCGTTTAGGCGACAAACTATACATCGTGCGCGGCGCCGATAATTCGCGAGTCGTAAAATGCGAATGCGGTCATGAGCTGGGCGATTATCGAGAGAACTGGAAACTCCAGTGCAAGATTCGCACGCGCAAAACGCAGAACGAAATGAATCAGGTCTACGATCCTGCGCCCGCAGTCCCTGAAGCCGGCTGGCAGGAAATCCGCGAATTCTTTTGCCCAAGCTGCGCGACACAACTCGCCGTCGAAGTTGTTGCGCCCGGCTACCCAATCGTTTTCGAAATGCTGCCCGATCTCGACAAGTTTTATCGAGATTACATGAGCAAACCCTTAGATGACGAACACGACGCGTGGTATCAAGACCGTTCTCATGAAGTCACGGCGTCGTGGGCAGGTAAAACATAACGAACAGCCGCTATTTCGACGAATCGAAAAGAGCACGACATCCCTTAGCCTACAAATATGCTATTCGGGGTACACCCGTTGCCTCTAACGCGTTAACAAAAACTTAGAACAATATAAGCCCCTAAGGACCAATCATGGCAGCCGACCCGAACGACATTGAAGCATCCGATAAGTCTGACCCGCAATATATCCTCGCACTAGATGCCGGCGGGACAATGACGGACGCCATTCTCGTTAAGCCCGATGGCACGTTTACGGTGGGCAAATCGATTTCACGACGCGAAGACGAACCCCTCAGCTATCGTGAATCTACCGCTGACGCGGCAAACAATCTCGGCCTCAGCTCAGAAGAAGTGCATAAATCTTGCGCGGCTGACATCTACTGCGGGACCGGGATGCTAAATACCATTTTGACCGGCGATGGCCGAAAAGTTGGGTTATTGGTTACCCGAGGATTTGAAGATATCACGGTGATGGAAGGTGGCTTAAGCTACCTCGGTCAAAGCCAAGCTGAGGCGCTGCATCAACAACTCCACAAGCACACCCGCCCATTAGTTCATCCGAAAAACGTGTACGGCGTGTCTGAGCGCCTAGGCGGCGGCTGTTATCAAGGCAATATTCATTTACCGGCCGGACACACCTTAATTCCGGTAAACAAACAACAAGTCATCGACGCGACAAACGCATTATTAGATAACGGCGTAGAAGTCATCGGCATTTTGTTTCTCTACTCCTTTGTCGATCCCGTTCACGAACATGAAGCGAAAGACATTGCGCAATCGATTGTCGCCGATCGCGGCTTAGACGTTCCGGTCGTTTGTTCGGCCGATGTTGCGCCAGTTGCCAAAGAAAATAACCGGCTAAAAAGTTTGTTGTTTCAGTGTTTTGCTGCCGAGCAGGTGCGTGACTCGTTGATGAGTGTGGAAACAGAGGCACAAGCCACGGGCTATGCGGGGCGCCTACTCACCCTGCTCTCCTATGGCGGCGCGGTGAACATGGAATATCCACGCTTGTATGAAACCATGATCTCTGGGCCGATCGGCGGTTTAATCGGTGCTCAATTTGTCGCTGAACAATTAGATTTGGATAACGTGGTCACCGCAGATATGGGGGGAACCAGCTTTGACGTTGGCCTGCTTGTCGACAAACGCATTGGCATTACGAAAAGCGCAGACATCGCCGGTCACCGCTTAGCCTTACCTATGGTAGAGCTTGATTCGGTAGGCAGTGGCGCCGGGTCCCACGTTTGGGTGGACGAGTACAAACGCTTGCACGTTGGGCCCGAGAGCGCGGGTGCAAAAGTTGGCATCTGTTACAAGTACGACAAACTCACTGTGACCGACATTAATGTGGCACTTGGTTACGTCGATCCAGAATATTTCCTCGGTGGCCAAGTAACCTTAGATCGTGAAAAAGCACTCAAAGCGCTTGAAGAAGGCGTGGCCAAACCACTTGGTCTAGATGTCTATGAAGCCGGCGCAGGCGTGTTGGATATTGTAAATACGGAAATGAACGACTTGTTGCGCACCATGGTCGCCTCTAAAGGTTATGACACTCACGACTTTACCCTACTCTACTATGGCGGCGCGGGTCCCGTGCACATGTATGGGTTTGCCGAAGGTATTGAGTTCGCGGATGTCATCACCCTGCCCTGGGCCGCTGGGTTCTCCGCATTTGGTGCCGCCTGCGCAGAATATATGCATCGCTACGATCGGGGTTCGCGTTTACTCATTCCAAACGGCATGTCTGATGCTGATTTGCAAGGTACTGCCCAACAAATTCAGACCGTATGGCGGGAACTCGAGCAAGAAGCGCGCGACGAAATGGCCCTCGAAGGAGTAGACGTCACACAACTCAAATTTCGCTATGGAATATCGGCGCGCTATATCGGACAACTCGAGAGTTTCGATACACAACTGCCGGATGGGCAGATGGAAAGTCCGGCAGATATACAACGCATGATTGACGCGTTTGAAGATATGTATACGAAAGTATATCCCGATGGCGCGCGCTTCCCCGATGCCGGTTACTCACTGACAACCATTAACCTGGAAGCAATCGCACCGAAACCGCAACCGATTTTGCGCGAACTCGAGACCGCAGGTAAGACCCCGCCAGACGCCGCTTACGTCGGTCACCGTAATGTGTATCACAAGAATAAATGGATACCATTTAATATTTACGAAATGATGGAATTGCTGCCGGGCAACGATGTTGAAGGTCCTGCCATTATTCGAGATCCAATGACCACGGTAGTTGTACCACCTGGCTATACTATGTCATTAGATTCACGACGCGTTCTCCACTACCGAAAAAGCTAAATTCTTATGAAACTTGCTACATTCTCCCATCAAGGCGCAACGGCCATTGGCCGGGTCGACGGCAATGCCATTGTTAACTTATCTGGTTTGGCCCCAGATATGATCAGCCTATTTCAGCTCGACGATTGGCAACAAAAAGCCGGCGCAGAAAGCGGCGAAGCAATCTCATTAAAAGAGATCACCGTACACTCGCCGGTTCTTAATCCGTCGAAAATACTGGCTATCGGATTGAACTATAAAGATCACATTGAAGAAACTGGTCTCGACACACCTGAGTTCCCAATGTTTTTTAATAAACAAGCAACAGCCGTAAACGGCCCATATGATCCGATTCACATGCCGCGAGTATCCGAAAAACTCGACTACGAAGGCGAAATGGGTTTCGTAATCGGCCGGCGCTGCCGACACGTGCCACGCGAAAGAGCCATGGAAGTAATAGCTGGGTTCACTGTGTGTAATGATGTGAGTGTGCGCGATTGGCAAATGCGCGCGCAGACCTTCACGTTGGGGAAATCTTTCGATACACATAGCCCGTTCGGACCGTACTTAGTGACGACCGATGAAGTTGGGGATCCTCACGATCTCACGCTAAAAACGACAGTTAATGACGAAGTCCGCCAAGATTCCAATACCAAACATTTAGTGTTCGATTGCTTTGATCAAATCGCAACACTCACTGCAGCGTTCACCTTGAACCCAGGCGATTTAATCGTTACCGGCACGCCAAGCGGCGTAGGCATTGGTTTCAAACCCCACAAATATCTAAACGTCGGCGATAAAGTTCGAGTAGAGATCGAAAAGCTTGGTGCGATCGAAAATGAAGTGATCGCCGAACCTGATTCAACTACAGTGATTTAGTCTTTATGTACGCTTGGCAATTTAACGAATACGGCACTTATGACAAAGTACTAAATTGGGTCGAGCGCGACGAACCGATTCCGGGCGACAAAGAAGTTCGCGTTCGCGTTGAAGCAGTATCGCTTAACTTTCCAGATCTACTGATCTGCCAAGGCTTATACCAAAATAAAGCGCCCTTACCTGCCGTGCCCGGCGTTGAGGGCGTTGGCATCGTCGATGCGGTTGGCGCCAACAGCAAATTTAAAGTTGGCGATCGCGTTGTGGGTTTTTGCCACTCTGGCGGCACGCTCGCCGATTATTATTGCGTGCACGATAATCAGGCGTGGGCAGTGCCCGATCACGTAAGCAATGAACAAGCGGCCGCCTTGAGCGTTACTTACGGCACGTCTTATTTTGGCGTGAAACATCGCGGTCAAATAGAGCCTGGCGAGGTATTACTTGTACTCGGCGCGTCTGGCGGAGTTGGTCTTGCAGCCGTGCAGCTAGGAAAGGTGTTTGGTGCAACAGTAATCGCAGCAGCTGGTAGCGATGAAAAACTTGAAATCTGCAAAGCCAGCGGTGCGGATCACCTAATTAATTACAAAAATGATGACATTATTGAGCGCGTCAAAGCGCTCACCAATGGCCGCGGGGCGGATGTCATATATGACCCGGTCGGCGGCGACATGTTTGACCAGGTTAAACGCTGCATTAACTGGGAAGGCCGAATCGTTATCATAGGATTCGCGTCGGGCCGCATTCCTTCAATTGAATGTAATCGTTTGTTGCTAAAGAATATGTCTGTCACCGGCTTAGCCTGGGGTCAATATATGGAGCGGGATCCAGCCAAAGTTGGCGCAGGCCAAATGCACCTTTACGATATGCTCAAAGTTAAAGCAATCGATCCAGTGATTTACACAAGCCTACCGTTTGAAGACGTGAAAGAAGGCCTGAAAATTATGGAATCACGAGAACTATACGGCAAAGTTGTTATCACGCGTTAAATTTTCCAAGTCAGCATCATTGTATGCATCGCAATAATGAGATTGATAATTGATAAGGTCGAAATAGAACGAAATATTTGCCGATCTGAGCAAATTCGACGCTTTCAGATGGGATTTTCCTTATCCAAATCGAACTTATTGCGCGCCAAAAGCGCTTTAGACTAGCCGTACACAAACGAAAACAGTATATTTCGACATTAAGGTTTCCGACAACAACGACAAGAATCTATAGCTCTCATAATGCCCT
>JBCCFA010000201.1:0-7895 GCA_039029975.1 Pseudomonadota bacterium | reverse complement strand
CGAAGCGCCGTTTTCTACAGCTCAAGAGATTGCGTATCAGTTCCAATTGAAACGGATGCTGCCCCCGACCCAACGCGGTAACCCGTAGTACTGTTCGGTCATGCCGAGCACGGTTGCCAGATCGAAGGTCTGAACGAGATACTCCTCGTCAGTAATGTTCTTAACGAACACCGCGGCTTCCCATTTTTCATCCGAAGTCGTGTAACTTAATCGCGCGTTCGCCACAGCATATCCATCTTCTGTTACCGCCTCGGAGCGAGTCAAAGAGAAGAAATGCTCTGACCGATATTGGAAGTCCGCCTGGACAGCCATTCGGCCGTTGAACTGATCCCAACCGTACCGAATCAAACCATTAATATTCCATTCCGGAGATTGAACTGGAACCGTGTCTTCAATACCCCGACCAATCCCAAGATCAACGTCTTCGATCGTGACATCGACATAACCCAGCCCGAACAGAAAATCTAATCCGTCGAGCGGAGAAGCCTGCATTTCAAGTTCAAAACCGTAACTCTCGGCATCGGCGTTAAATATGAATGTAGACAACCCTACGATTCTGAAGGCCTGGAAATCCTGGTAATCGTAGTAGAACCCAGAACCATTAATTCTCGCTAATCCGTTAAACACCGACGCTTTGAAGCCCACTTCGAAAGCGTCTAGTTTTTCTTCATCGAATTCCATCAGAGAATCGTTCAGCACCAAAAATCCCGTCGGGCTCGTGCCCGTGACATCTGTCACATCGAGAGGCGCGTTAAACCCGCCACCTTTCACACCACGGTTCCAACTGGCGTACCACAACCAGTCGTCATTCGGTTGCCAATCAAGACCAATTTTCGCAGACCACATTGTTTTGTCTGTTTCTCCGCGATACGTACCGGCATTTAACAAAACATTAGGATTCCCGTTGCGATTCGTCATCCCTGGTTGAAAATCAACGAAATTATTAGCATAAGCATGTTCTTTTTCTTCATTGATGAACCGGTAACCGATAATCCCTGTGAGTTGACTTGTGAGATCGTAATCCACTTGCCCAAAAATCGACCAAGAATCGGTCGTGGTGGTATAGGGGTTGTCATTACCAATAAATGTGCCATCCCCTTGTATCGGACCAAACGCACCAGTGGGAGTATCTGTCAGAGGTCCAGGTAGGCCCAGAGCGCCAAACACGCCGGTAAGCGGCGTTTCCGCGCCATTTGCATCATTCACTTCAATATTTAGGTAGTAGAAACCAGCGACCCATCGCATTCGATCTGTATCACCGTTCAGACGAAATTCTTGTGACCACTGATCTGCGTCAGTCGATAAGTAAAAATTAAAATCCGGCACCGGCGATGCATCAGAGTCTTCCCGATAATCGCGATCGATATGTTGGAAATCGGAAATAGAAGTAAAGGCTATATTATTCGCCAATGACCATTTAAATGTGGCACTTGCGCCGTACGATTCCATATCCTGGTGGCCGAACGCGTCGTAGTCTCCAGCGAACACGTCACCATCACCGTCTCGATAGCCGTTAAAGTTTGTTAATCCCGGCGCAAGGAACCCAGTTGCCCCGTCATTACTACGAGACGAAACGTTTTCAAACGGACCACCCGTCCTGATCTGCTGAATGGCGTACCGCCCATTGAGCAGCAACTCAGTATCCTCAGTTGGCGTAACTAAAAATTGTATTCGCCCCGCATAATCATTGGCGTTATTTATATCGTCACCCAACACCCTATTTTCGATGTAACCGCCGTTATGATGGGTCGCAAACGAAACGCGAGCAGCAATATTGTCCGCAAGCGCGCCTCCTAAGGCGCCTTCAAATTTCACCTGCTCAAACTCGCCTCCAGTCAGCTGAGCGTAACCGTTGGCTTCCGCAGTCGGTTTACGAGTGACATAGTGCGCCAACCCACCGGTTGCATTTCTGCCGTATAGCGTTCCTTGCGGTCCACGTAAAATTTCGACGCGTTCTGTATCGAATAGCATGAACCCTGCCGCAGACATTTGACTCACATAAACTTCGTCAATGTAAATTGACACGGGGCTCTCTTGGTTCGAGATAAAATCGTTTTGCGCTACCCCACGAATCGCAATAGCGTAGTTCGACGGACCGTTTGGTTGTATGGTACTCACCCCAGGGGCCAAAGCGGTCACCTCTTGTGCATTCGTGTACCCCAGCGCATCAATCTGTTCTCCAGAAAAGGCTGTTACCGATATACCGACGTCTTGCACATTCTCTTCCCGTTTCTGTGCGGTAACGGTGACTTCTTCTAACACGTTTTGAGCAAACGTCGGTAAAGCCAAACTCAGGACTAATACCGAACAAAAGGATTGGCGAATAGTTTTAGTTGTCATTTGAACCCCCGTGGGATCACATCATTTAATGTTTCTGTTTAGTCCGTTTGTACAACGACCTATTGATTTTTAGGTCAAACGTCCTAATAATTCAAATAAATTATAATGCGATTGTCTCAGTTTCGCCACCCCATGACAGATATTAGCCACAAAACAGCGTTTAAAGCAGAAAACTAAGCTGAAGGATTAACCCCCCTTATGTTGCAAACCCACAACAAAAGTTCCCAGACGCAGCAAACTATCCTCGAAGCCGCGAGTAAAATTCTTATTGAACAAGGCTATAACGGTTTCACGCTCAGAAAGGTGGCTAGTGCCGCCAAGATTTCAATCGGTAATTTGAATTACCACTACCCAACCAAGGTCGAACTTATCGATGCTTTGCTCGAACATATTACTCAGCGGATCATCGAAGGCTTCACGGTCGTGTCCGCACAAGCCGGCGACTCGCCAGAAGACCGCTTTCGAGCCGTATTGGATTATTGGATCAATGATCTTCAGACGATAGAAACGACAGTATTTTTTCCCGAAATCTGGTCGCTATCTAATCACCACGAGTTCGCTCGCCAAACGGCTGCAAGTTCCTATGCGCATGCTAAAGACATTCTAGAAACCCTGGTCCGCGATCTAAATCCTGACCTAACTGAAGACTTAGTGGAGCAGTTGGCAATGTTCATGTGCGCCTCCCTAGAGGGTCTGACAGTGTTTATTGGCCATAAAAAAATGTGGCAATCCAGTCATGAAGAAGTAAAAAAACTCGCGATTGATAATTTAATCAATGCGGCGCGAAATGCTAAAGCTGCTACGTGAACATTGTAAAAATTCGCGAGGCGTTCCCTGCCTCGCAATCCTTGGGGACGTAGCGACGTAGTTAGGAACGTCACCGCGGTTGCGCTTTATTATTCTGATGGAGGAAGGTTTAGCGCATAAAGGTTCGAAGGGTTTGCTCGTGCTGTTTGCGGTGGGTTTCCAAAGCAATATCTTGAAGTGCGGCGGCCTCAAATTCGCTATTAAAGGCATCTGCTTCGAATGCCGGGCGCTCGCGAGTGAATAATAATCCGGTGGGCAATCTACCTTCCGAACGCAAGGTAAGTAATCGCGCAAAGACACTAGCTTTGTCGCTGGGGTCATAGCCCGATTCTTGATCGACATCATAGACCTCAGTTCGCCAAGTTCGATAGGTATCATTATAGGTCACGCAAGGCGACAACACCTCCAGATAAGCAAATCCTTTTCCGCTTTCTACATGCCTCAAAGCTGTAGTCGTTAGCGCTAGCAATTGCGCGGATTGTTCGGTGTAACCGCGAGCAATGAAGCTCGCTCCGGGAATACTAATCCCAGTCATGGCCGGGTCGAAATCTTCCTCTATGTTTTACCGGTAACCGCTCGGGCTAGTAGGCGATGCTTGCCCTTTTGTGAGTCCATAGGTGCCGTTGTCCATCACGAGATAAGTCACCGAAGGATTACGCTTAAACGTATGTAGTAAATGGCCGCCACCGATCGCATATTCATCGCCGTCGCCACCAACTCCGATCACTGTTAACGCCGGGTTAGCGAGCTTTGCCCCGGTGACCATGGGCAAGACCCGCCCGTGCAAGGTATGGTAGCCATAACAACTCAGGTTGTTCTGTAAGGAACCTGAACAACCGATGCCAGCAAACACCAATGAGTCATGCGCAGCAATCTGCAAACTATCACGGGCACTGGCCAAAGCTATTAGGACCCCAAAGTCACCGCAGCGCGCACACCAAAGTGATCGCGAAGGTTCAAATCTTTTTGTCATGCGACTGCTGCCTTTGAATTTGCGATGTCACTCGTAATGAATTCGACAATGTCGTCGAAACCGATTGGGGTGCCGACGTAATGAGAAATGCTCCGCAGTCGAACGTCATCAACTTGGCAACGCACGCCAACCACGGCGGTAGGCTTGATATCTTTTTTCATTGCCTCAATCAGAGCGACTGTATTTGGCTAATAGGGGTAGCGAGAGCGCGCTGCATCTAGGATTTCGTCACGTGTGGTCGCGATGTTTTCTGTCCCCATTTGCGGATTGCCTTTCACTTCGGTACCCACCACAGCGCCGTCGATCTACCCGTTTTCAAGCATGTTGACTAACAACGCGCTACATATACCCCCGTCTTGTCCGGTGAACTCAGGGCATTTATCGGTAATTCGCGCGAATACGCCGTAATGATAAGGACCAAAACCGTCGTCCTAATTCGGCTCGAGCAAACCAATTTGTTCGGAAAAATCTTTGTCGGTAGGGCGCAAAACGGGACAGGCATCGGCACACAGTTCGCAACAGACACGCGCGTCGTCACTAACATCAACGGGCTTTTCATCAACGTAATCGAAGACATCAACAGGACAAATGGTGACGCAAGCAGCACACCCCACCCACTTGCCAGTATTCACGACTTCGCGCATTAAGAAGTCGACAGCTTTAAAGCCACCACAGTTGTCCTCTGATCGCCAAGCGTAAGCCCACTCGGTGGGATCGGCGTCTGTGCTTACCGTTTCACGATAACGTTCTTTTACTTAATCCGTGAGTCGACTCAATTTCAAACCCATTTCTCCTTGCACAAAATTCGATATTGGCTTTAGCATTAACCAGCGGGAAACGCTGTTATTCCGCACCGACTAACGCCGACAGTTGGGCACCGCCCGTACTTTGAGGTATGGTGCGGGCTAACTCGCTGGCGCGAGGCCTGGCAAATTTAGAGCGACTTCAGAAACTAAACTGGAGAGAATAGATTGGAACAAGCCGACAAAAAGCACTTTGATCGCAACGTTTGGTTACGCAAAGCGTTAGATGTGCTGTTTTCACACGGCATTAGCCACGTGAAGGTAGAAATCTTGGCGCGCGAACTTAAAGTGACCAAAGGCAGTTTCTATTGGCACTTCAAAAATCGCGAAGAACTTTTGCACAGCATGGTCGACTGGTGGCGGCAAAATCAATTGTCTTTCATCAAAAACATCGACTCTCAAAACTTGGATGACGCCCAAGGTTTGATTAAAGCCGTCATTAATTTCACCCATCACACTGATGATTCCAGTCATGATGTTGCGATGCGAGAGTTCGCTCGTTTCGATGCTTACGCCGCGGAGGCAGTTGGCGAGGTCGATCAACAACGTTTGGATTATCTGACCAAACTTTTTCGAGCAGCCAATTTTGATTCTGCAGAAGCATCACTGAGAGCGCGCGCCTTGTATTTCTATCAAGTCGGCGAATATACAACCTCTCTCCAGTTAGACCCTGCGGTCCGCGACGATCTCGCCGAACGTCGGTTCAAACTACTCGTTTGCCGTCCGCTCGACGAAAACTCTTAAAACAGCGCGACCCTCTCATCCTCAATCGCGATATTTATCCCTGCACGGAAGCTCGTCAACTACCATACGGCACCGTACACTACGTTGGCGTACTGAGGGTGTCAAGATTTATTCCAAATGAGTAAAACGGACACAATCCGGGGAAATTAATGTTTTGGATGTTAAGAGTAGCGGACAGAAATTCGGTTCAGCCGAAATTTCTTTAGGTGTTGGCGTTCATCTCGCGCAGCCGTTTCTCGAAATAATCGATCGTTAAAGCCAGACCTACATCGAGCTCAACTTTCGGTTGCCAATTAAGCAGTTCCTTTGCTTTAGCAATATCAGGTTTTCTTTGCAGGGGATCGTCTTGCGGCAAATCTTCAAATACCATTTTGGCGTCACTGCTCGTCATCTGGACGACTTTTTCGCCCAACTCTTTAATCGAGAACTCAACGGGATTACCCAGATTGATAGGGCCAGTTACCGCTGCCCCCGTTTCCATGAGGTCTATCAGCCCTTCAACTAGATCGTCAACGTAACAAAAAGACCGGGTTTGCGTGCCTTCTCCATAAATCGTGATGTCCTTACCGCTAAGCGCCTGCACGATAAAATTAGACACCACCCTACCGTCTGCGTGATGCATCTTTGGGCCATAAGTATTAAAGATTCGCGCAACTTTAATTTCTAAATCGTGTTGACGGTGGTAATCAAAAAACAAGGTTTCTGCGCAGCGTTTGCCTTCGTCGTAGCAAGACCGCGGTCCAATGGGATTGACGTTGCCCCAATATTCTTCAGTTTGTGGATGTACCGAAGGATCTCCGTAGACCTCGCTCGTGGAAGCTTGCAACACTTTGCATTTAAGGCGTTTTGCCAGCCCCAAAATATTAATCGCCCCATGGACCGATGTTTTCGTCGTCTGCACCGGATCATGTTGGTAATGCACTGGCGAAGCGGGACATGCCAAGTTGTAGATTTCATCGACCTCAACATAGAGCGGGAAAGTAATGTCATGGCGCATAAATTCGAATAATGGATTTGAATGAAATTCATCGATATTCCGTTTCGTCCCGGTAAACAAATTATCGACGCACAGTACTTCGTGCCCCTGCTCTAAAAGGCGCCCAATGAAGTGCGCCCCGATAAAGCCAGCGCCACCTGTAACCATTACCCGTTTGCGGTTGTCATATAGACGCTTCATTACACCACGCACCCAATAAAAAATAAAAATATCATTGAGTTATAGTCTACAACTCGATTTATTAACAGCTTTGCGGCCGGCAAATTAATCATAACTTTGCACTGACGGAAACATAGAATTAAACGAAGGCGTGATTCCGCAGAAATCATGACCGCGCGTATAGAAATCAACCTATTACTTGTGCACCGAATAATGCCTTTGCGGAAAATTTTGCTCAGCGCATCAACCAACCAAATTTCACGGGTTCTGAGATAAACTGCTGGCATGAAGTCGATCGTCACGCGCTCGTTAACGCCGCTCGAAGATAGTGCTACGCAGTTTTACCACTGTGCCAATTGCAATTACTGCGTAGACGCCGTGTGGGACGAACGGGAAATTGAACATGTATGCCCGACTCTGCAACATCATTCGCCGGCTCTAAGTTTTTCCGGGCGTGGATATATGAATCTTGCGCGCGCCCTATATGAAGGAGAAGAATTTCCTCTGACGACCGTGGCGGATCGAGTATTTACCTGCACCACCTGTGGCAATTGCGAACGGATTTGCCCGATAGACTTATCACCGCGTGATATGAACATGGGCTTGCGCCAGGTTTTGTTCGACCAAGGTGCGGCGCCAACAGCGATCCTCGAATACCGCGAGCAACATTTAGCGACTGAGGCGATCTCCGCCGAGCTAATTCAGCACATCAAAGTCGACAAAGCACTGGTCGAATCGATATCGTTAGATGCTGTAGACACTGTCTTTTTAACCGGCTGCACTGGTGAAAATTTGGTTTCTTCGGAAATACACGCCGCTTTAGATATCGTGCAGCAAGTTCATCCGAATGTGGATTCGATTTTTCGCGACGGTGCTGACGTTAATGGTTGTTGCGGAAAGGTCTTTAAAGAGATTGGTGACACGGCCGCCGCGAACGAGCAATTGCGAGGCTTAAGCGCAAAGTTAAATGTTTACCCGAACTTGGCGCGCGTGATTCATGTGGCAACATCCTGCTCAGACCGCTTCGAGGATGACCCACGAGTAATCGATTTCCCGCAATGGTTGACGCGTG
>JBCCFA010000200.1:0-7899 GCA_039029975.1 Pseudomonadota bacterium | reverse complement strand
GCAGCCTTTTGGAAACCACCGGTTGAAGAGGAAGTGGAGGAAGAGTTTTTCTCTCAACACGTTGCAGGAAGTATTTCGTCATGAGTTTTACAGAAAATCTAACCGCTGCGCGGCACCACATTATCTTTTTGTGCGGCTTAACGGTCGC
This sequence comes from Pseudomonadota bacterium, assembly GCA_039029975.1. Taxonomy (GTDB): domain Bacteria; phylum Pseudomonadota; class Gammaproteobacteria; genus JBCCFA01. The sequence goes on along the minus strand of JBCCFA010000200.1, from coordinate 7,751 downwards.
ATTCGGTACCGTCGCTTACCTAGAGAATGTCGATCCATATAAAAAGCCTGCTGGCATTTACGAACTGGAAACCAGCGGGGTAATTCCCGCTGTAGAGCATACTGAACTCACACCGTTGGAACAAAAATGGGCACAGATTGCCTGGCGGTATTTTGATCGCAACTATCAAACTGAAACCGGCCTCGTTAACTCGGTTGACCAATACACGGCAACCACTTTGTGGGACACCTCTTCGTATTTGTTGGGCATGATTTCCGCCTACCGTCTTGGCGTGATTGAAGAGCAAGATTTTCACACCCGCTTGGGTAAGGCGCTCGAATCGATGGCAGACTTACCCTTGTTTGAAGAGACCTTGCCAAATAAGTCCTACAACACTATCTCGCTTGCCATGGTTGATTATACGAACCAAGAGTCGGAACAGGGTATTGGCTGGTCGGCTCTAGATATTGGTCGCGTTTTAGTGCCGCTTAATATTGTTGTATGGAATTACCCACAACATGTCGACGCGGTTAAGAATATTCTTCAAGCGTGGGACTTCGAGGCCATGCTTCGGGACGGGGTGCTTTATGGCGCCGAGGTCGACGAGGAAGGTAATACAAACTACGTGCAGGAAGGCCGTATCGGATACGAGGAATATGCGGCGAAATCGCTTAGCTTAATGGGCTATGACGTCTCCAAAGCGCTTGCCTACGCGGACTATCTCGAGTTCGAGACTATTAACGGCTTCGATATTCCTACCGACACGCGTATTCCAGAAATTTATCATGCTCATAACTATGTCGTTAGCGAATCGTATATCTTAGACGGGTTGGAGTTTGCCTGGGATTATCGTTCGAAGGAGTTTGCTTACCGCGTCTACAAAGCGCAGGAAGCACGCTATACAAAAACGGGGCAACTCACGGCGGTTAGCGAAGATAATATCGACCAAGCACCCTACTTCGTTTACAACACGGTTTTTACCTCAGGTAAGGCCTGGAATGCCATCACTGAAACCGGTGAAGATGCATCCGAATTCAGGACCATCAGCACCAAAGCTGCCATTGGCTGGCATCTACTTTACGACACCGACTACACCCAAAAGCTCGTCGAAAAAGTCGAAGGATTATACGACGAAGAGAAAGGCTGGTATTCGGGTTGGTACGAAATTAAAAACCGCCCTAACAAAGCCATCACGGCGAATACCAACGGCATTATCCTCGAAGCCTTGGCCTACAAACAGTTTGGTAAGCTCGTCGCGGCCTACGACCAAGAAGTCGTTGTGGAAGGTTTTGTAGAAGCCGACGTCGATACCCCAATCACGAAAACTGCTGCCGCCGAAGTCGACTAGCAAAGATCCGCATTATTTCCGAAAAACGGAGTCCCTGACTCCGTTTTTTTAATTAAAGAATCCTCTCTCGCTGCCGATACCTCCCGTGTCAGAACCTCTATAAAACCACTTATTGGACCGCGGAGCAGCGCCCTCGAAAACATTGGCAACACCCAATTTTCTGAGAGCGCGTAGGAGAAATTAGTAATGCCACAATCGACGGCCGTGTTGGACGAAGAACCCGAATACGTCGAAAATGAAAACCTAGCTACGAGTAAACTGAGTTACAGTATCGTGCTTGCGGGTGGTTCGGGTCAACGTATGCGCGATTTCGTTATTGAGTGGCTCGGTGACGCGGTTCCTAAACAATACTGCTGTTTTACCGGTTCGAAAACGATGATCGAACACACAATCGATCGCGCATCAGAAGTCTCGATAGCGGATAGAATTATTACGCTCGCAGCCAAAGAACATGCTCAGTTTGCCCAAGCAATTGAATGTCCTGGCCCACTAATTTTCCAACCTTGTGCAAAAGGCACAGCGCCCGGCATCCTGCTCCCGTTAGCCGCAATTGTTGCTGAAAACCCAACTGCTACTGTTCACATCCTACCGTCAGATCACTTTATTTTTCCAAAAATCGATTTCACTAAGCAGCTACGCGATGCAGAAGAAGTCGTTAAGCAACACCCCGATCGCTTAGTAACCCTTGCAGCTAAAGCAGCCTTGCCAGAGACTGACTATGGTTGGATTCAAAAAGACGCGCGCACGCCCTTCGGTTCAACGGCTTTTGCGGTAACAAATTTTCATGAAAAACCTAATGCTGAACTAGCTGGAGATTACCTCTCTTACGGTTATTCCTGGAACACAATGATCATGACCGTTCGCGCTGCAACTTTATGGGGTATTGCATGGGACTTGTATCCAGAAATGATGGAGAAATTTCAAAAACTGTCGAACGCGTGGGAGCCTAAAATTAGGCAGTTTCCAAAACGACTGTTGGAAAAAACCTATCGGGCCATCGACGAATACGATTTCTCCAAAGATCTTGTCGAAAAAATCGTTAACCGCGTTTGTGTTATCGAAATGCAAGATCTGATGTGGAACGATTGGGGTCGACCATCACGCGTGCTAGAAACTTTGAACGAGATTTCTCGACAACCCAATTTCAACCTCAATACAAAAGAAAAGACTGTAGAGAAATCAAGCCTCTTAGACCTATCGTTCGACGCCAAAAATGGGCAAGTAATATGCGCCTAAACGGCGTCGCAAGCTTGTGCAAGCTTGCCTACGTGGTTTTGTTGCTGATATTTGTCCCATGCTCGGTACACGCAGACAGCAACGCACCTGGAACCGCATTTACACAAAGTGAGCTTAAGACAGATAAAGGCACATCATTCCCGATCTTCAGGCCGACAAAAATCGACGAAAGCAGCGCGTTACCACTGGTGTTATTTCTCCACGGTGCCGGGGAGCGCGGCCTTAATAACGAGCACCTTGCGGTCGGTTTGCCAAAAACCTTAATCGATCGAGACGCACAATTAGATGCGATTGTAATTGCACCGCAAGTCCGCTCCGAATTGTGGTGGTCTGATCGGGCAATGGAAGAGTTCGCGTTAGCCGCATTAGATAAAACGCTTGAGTCTTTTGCGGTAGACCGCGATCGAATTTATCTCACGGGCATGTCGATGGGCGGTCACGGTGCGTGGTTTTTAGCGGCGAAACATCCAGGAGTATTTGCCGCCGTTGTGCCTGTTTGCGCCCGAATAGGCCGGCCCCAAGGACTGCCGCCCCTAGCAGGTTCATTTCTTGATGAACACAAAAACGCACTAGCAGCTGCCATCGCCGAAAGGATTGAAACAAAACCAATTTGGATATTCCATGGCGGTCAAGATCCGGTTGTACCCGTTTCAGAATCTCGAAAGATGGTCGAAGCACTAAACGCCCGCGGTGCGTCTGCGCTGTATACCGAATATCCCAATACAGCTCATGAAGCCTGGGTCCCTGCTTACGGCGATCAAAAGCTATTTGATTGGATACTGCAACAGCGCCTAGCAAAAGAGCAGATAGCGATTACTCCGTAGTATCGGCTCGGCGTTTCAATATCAGACCCGCCAACGGCGGCAATAATAGGTTCGTAGAAAATTCACGACCCATCAATGGATCGGGCGTCGCCAATATCTCACGCGGCGGCGCTATCCCGCTTCCGCCGAACCGTGGATCATCGGTGTTACAAATCAAGTCGTAAACGCCGTCGGCCGGCAACGGTAGTTGATATTCACAACGAGGCACCGGCGTCATGTTGAGTACGATTACGCTGAACTCACCGTTGCCTACACGATAAAAAGCCAACGTAGAGCGATCTGCATCATGGCAGTCCAACCAGTCAAATCCCGTCTCGAGATAATCGCCGGCAAACAATGACGGCGAAAATTTGTACAGCTCATTCAGGGTTGAGGTCAGCTGCTTGATGCCTTGGTGACGGTCATATTTAAGTAAATGCCAATCAAGCCCGGCGTCGTGATTCCACTCCGCCCATTGTGCAATCTCCTGCCCCATGAACATTAATTTCTTGCTTGGATACGTGTAGTAATAGATGAGTAAAAGCCGCAGATTCGCGAATTTCTGCCAATCATCGCCAGGCATCTTGGAAATTAAGCTCGCTTTACCGTACACCACCTCGTCATGTGAAATTGGTGCTAAAAACCGCTCCGAAGCGTGGTAGGTTTTCCCGAACGTTAGCTTCTCATGATGATTTCGACGAAACACCGGATCTGCACGAAAATAATCCAACGTATCGTGCGTCCAGCCTAGATCCCATTTAAGATCGAATCCCAGGCCGCCCGCCGCAACTTCCCCGGTAACCTGTGGAAACGTCGTAGATTCTTCGGCAACAGTTAAAACGTTTGGAAATTCCTCGTGGACTTTTTGATTAAGGCGCTGCAAAAACGCTATCGCATCGATGTTTTCTCGACCACCCGCTTGATTAGGCACCCATTGGTTTATCGATTGGGCGCCGTAATCAAAGAAAATCATCGATGCGACTGCATCGATGCGAATGCCATCGACATGAAACTCACGCAGCCAAAACAACGCATTAGAGAGCAGAAAGCTCTGCACTTCGTGTCTTGAAAAATCAAAGTTAAGCGTGCCCCATTCACGATGCTCGCTGCGTCGCGTATCCACGTGTTCGTAGCAACAACTCCCGTCGAAACGTGCCAGGCCGGCGCCGTCTTTAGGAAAATGACCCGGCACCCAGTCGAGAATCACCCCGATACCAGCTTGATGACAGGTGTCGACAAAATAGCGGAAATCGTCTGCGTCCCCGTATCGGTTAGTTACGCAGAAATGGCTAATTACTTGGTAACCCCAAGACCCGTAAAACGGATGCTCTGCGATGGGCATGATTTCGATGTGGGTATAGCCTAGCTCACTCACATAAGGCACTAAACTTGAAGCGAGCTCACGAAAACTCTGAAACTCCCCGTCTTGGCGCCGCCGCCAAGATCCTAGATGAACTTCATAAATACTAATTGGTTGCGCGCGCCAATCTTCTTGCTTTTTCTGCGAGGTCCATGGACCGTCGTTCCATTGATGATGCGATTCGGCGGTGACCTTACTTACGGGTTCGGACGCTAAACTCAGCTCATTAGCATAGGGGTCTAATTTATGATGGAGTACACCATCTTGCCCGCGGATCTCGTAACGGTAGGCGGCACCTATGTCGATATTAGGTAAAAATAATTCCCACACACCGCTTGAACCGCGCTTGCGCATAGGGAATTGATCACCGTGCCATTCGTTAAACTCGCCCACTACACTCACGCGCTCAGCGGTTGGCGCCCAAACTGCGAAATTTACCCCGCTAATGCCGTCAACAACCCGCTGATGAGAGCCGAGCCATCGATAAGCGTCGCTACCGAGGCCTTCGCCAAATCGCGCAAGGATGTCATCTGGAATCTGCGGTGGAAAACTGTAAGGATCGATCCATTCTTCACAGCCTCCACGTTTAGTTGATACCAAAAATCGATGATGTGTCGGTAAATCCTCCGCTGGTCCTTCCCAGATAAAGAAATCAGAACCCGGCAGGCGAACCATGGGTCTACGCGCGTTTTCTACAGAAACGGCTTCCGCTGCGGGCAAACGGGCGGTGATTCGTACGCGATTATTGGTCACGTGTGCGCCCAAAATGGCGAAGGGATCTTGATCCGCAAATAATGCCAATTGCGCGGCAGTTTCAGGTGGATTCATTCAAGTAAATTGAGATCAAGACGAAAAACGGTAAGCCCTTAATTAAAGAACCTGACCCGCTGAATGTCGAACGCCAGTGTCAACAAAATGACTATTCATCAAAACGCCAAATGCGACGACGTAGAGCCGTCTCGCGCGGCGGGCGTGTTGCTGCACATCAGTTCCCTGCCCGGCGGTCACTTGGGCGCACCCGCAACGCGTTTTATCGAATTCCTTGCCGAGGCTGGCCAATCAACGTGGCAAATCTTACCAGTGGTGCCGCCCTTAGATGGCGATTGTCCGTACTACGCTAGTTCGAGCTTTGCTGGTAATCCAAAACTAATCGACTTGGACGATCTCGTCGCGCGAGATTTAATCTCAAAAAAAGAACTGGCGGACTCGAACAAACACGACATTTTGTTGAACCAAGCGGCCGACCGGTTCTTCGAATTCTCTAATAGCGAGTCGGCTCGTGCTTTTCGCGATTTTTGTCAGCGGAATTTTTATTGGTTAGAGGATTTTTGCGCTTTTCAAATTATTAAAGAGATCTATCCCCACTCTGCTTGGCGCAATTGGCCAGAACATCTCAAATGGCACGACAAAACTGCGCTGCGAGCCCTTTTTCAGCAATATAAGCAGCGGTTAAACACACTCAAATTCATTCAGTACATTTTTGACGAGCAGTGGCGACAAACCAAAGTTGTCGCAGCAAAACACGGCATAAAAATATTTGGCGACCTGCCACTATTTGTCGCGCAGGAAAGCGCGGATTGTTGGGCGCACCGGACGCTGTTTAAGATGGACGACTTCGCCAATTTAACCCATGTGGCCGGCGTTCCACCCGATTATTTTTCTCCCACCGGCCAACGTTGGGGGAATCCTGTTTATCGGTGGCCGGCACATCGTCGAGAAAATTTCTTATGGTGGACAAAAAGGATTCAGGCAAACCTAAAACGGTTTGATTTATTACGCATTGATCACTTTAGAGGTTTGGCAGCATGCTGGGAGATCCCCGCTGACGCAGAAGATGCAACCCCCGGTAAATGGGTTAGCGCACCAGGTAAAGAGTTGCTCGCACAGGCGCTTGATATTGAGCAACGCCAGGCGCTAGTCGCCGAAGACCTCGGCTTAATTACGTCGGACGTGATTGCCTTGAAGGAGTCTTTTCAGTTGGCTGGCATGAAAGTGCTGCAGTTCGGCTTCGAAGGTGGTAACGACAATGTGAACAGGGCCGCCAATATTGCCTCGCAAGATTTCGTGTACTCAGGCACCCACGATAATGATACGTCGCGAGGGTGGTTTAGCAGCCTGCCAGAACTAACTCGCAGCACGGTGAAAAAACAAATCGTGGCAAACACCGAGACAATTGCCAATAAGCTCATTGAAATGGCAATGTACTCGCCCGCCAAGCAAGCCATTATCCCGCTGCAAGATTGGTTGAATCTTGGGAGCGCCGCGCGCATGAATACACCGGGCACAGTCCAGGGGAATTGGCGCTGGCAATTCGATTGGGCGCATCTTACCCCGCAACTGGTGTATTCAATGCGACAGCATGCCGAACACAGCGGTCGAATTTGAATCCGTTTTAAGCTTACTTCCTAGCGTTTATAAATCTCGACATAAGCTTCCGCACTACGCTGCCAATCGAACCTGCCGCTCATCGAGTTTTTTTGCAAACGTTTCCATATTTCTGCTTGTCGAAAGTAATGCAGCGCATGATCCAAGGTAGCCGTAACGGCGGCGGCGCTTGGATCGCCAAATTTAAAGCCAGTCGCTTCATCAAAATTATCTTCATCTAAACCAAGCACGGTGTCCTCTAAGCCGCCAGTTGCGCGCACAAGCGGCAGCGTGGCATACCTCATCGCGTACATCTGAGTGAGGCCACAGGGTTCATAAAGTGATGGGACGGCCAACAAATCAGCGCCGGCGATAATTTGGTGAGCTAGCGGCTCGTCGTAGCCGAGACGGATACCCACCGAGTCAGGATAAGTGGATTGCAGCGCTTTGACTCGTTCTTCGAGTAATGCGTCGCCCGAACCAAGCAAAGCAAAAAGACAATCGCCGCAATCGATTTTTGACCACAAGGCATCGAGAAGAATATCAATACCTTTTTGCGTCACTAAGCGACTAATCACGCCTACCAAAAGTTTCTGCTCAGCGTTTTGAATTCCTAATTGCGTGCACAACGCCCGTCGATTAACCGATTTATCGGCCAAAG
>JBCCFA010000199.1:0-7904 GCA_039029975.1 Pseudomonadota bacterium | reverse complement strand
TAGTAACATCGGACAAACAGCAGATAGACCGCATTGTCCCAATGTGAGCTAAGGTGCATGACTTCGAACGAGAGAAGAAACCAACCAATAGTTCTTCACATGCCGTCTGCAAGTTTCGATACCGAGGGGTACTGATGACAGCATTTCCAGAACTGCCGCAAGATGACTACGCGGTCTTGTATTTAGAAGATACCGACAAGGCGCTGCCCGAAAAAATTAATCAGGCGACGCGTTACGCGTATTTCAAAACGATCGCTAGGGGCGGGAAATCCATCATTCAATCGTGCAAGGATATGCACCTTGGTCGGGTGATTTGCTATAAATCGCTGCGCCCCGAATTTGCCGACGATAGCATTGAGCAGCAGCGATTTTTGCGTGAAGCGCGGGTAAGCGCCATGTTGCAGCACCCCAATACGGTGCCAACTTATGAAGTGGGGCGGAATTCGAAAGGGCATTATTACTTCACCATGAAACTGATTCATGGGTATACCTTACGTGAGCTCTTGGACTATCGAGATCGCTACGATTTGAAAAGGTTGATCGATGTCATTATTCAAATTGCGTTTGCCCTTGAATATGCTCACAGCCACCGTGTGGTTCACCGCGATTTAAAACCGGAAAACATACTTGTTGGTCCGTTTGGGGAAGTGCTGTTACTGGACTGGGGCTTGGCGAAGGTTTGGGATGCCAGCGGCAGCGCTGAACCAGAAAACGCTGAAGCGGTTAGTTCGGGCGAGAATCTCGATTCCACTATTACTGGACAAGGGCAATTGCAGGGCACCGTAACCTATATGTCGCCCGAGCAAATTCGACGTGACCCCAGTATCGACTATCGAACCGATGTATTCAGTCTTGGCGTAATCATGTACGAAATCCTGGCGGGCCGACCACCGCATGAAGCCAAAACAGTGCAAGAGATGATCGAAAAAGTGACAGAACACGAAGTGCACAAACCGTCTGAATTTGCGCCATGGCGGGTACCTCCCTTACTTGAAGAGCTGGTTATGCGTTGTTTACCCAAAGAACCGGCCGCAAGGGTGCAAAGTTGCGGCGAAATTGTCCGACTGCTCCAAGAAGATTGGTAGGTTAAAAACGCACCAAAATAGATCGAAACCTTATCTAAAAGATCTAAAATAGTGCAAATATCATTATTCGCGCTACTACTGTGCAAGGCCAATTAATTTAGCTATGCTTCCGGTCGGCCGTGGGGACGGTCAAAACCCTAAATATCTGGCGTCGAAAAACGTTTTCGGCGCGCTAGCTCTCAGCAATTTCCAGTATCTCGATCTCAATCACTTTTAGGAATGGATTTTGCAGTGCTAATACGAATCCTGAAAAGGTCTTTGACCATTCGGTGGTGGAGAGTGCTCTGTAACAGAGCAATAACAGTCAAAATAGGAGCGTAAGAGAAAATGAAATCCAAGTTGGAATATCTTTGGCTCGACGGGTACAAACCAACGCAAAGCCTGCGAAGCAAAACGCGTGTCGAGTCAGATTTTGGGGGAACTCTAGCGGAGTGCCCGATGTGGTCGTTCGATGGCAGTTCTACCGAGCAAGCTGACGGCAGCAGCTCAGACTGTTTGTTAAAGCCGGTTGCAATTATTCCCGATCCAGATCGTGTAAATGGTTACCTGGTGATGACCGAAGTCTTGAACGCAGACGGTACGCCACACGAATCGAATGGTCGCGCTACCATTGATGATGACGACGATGATTTCTGGTTTGGTTTCGAACAAGAATATTTCCTTTGGGATCCTGAAACAGACCTTCCGCCAGGTTTTCCGAAAGAAGGTTTCCCGCGTCCGCAAGGACCTTACTACTGTTCGGTGGGTGCTAAAAACGCCTATGGGCGAGAAGTTGTTGAAGATCATCTAGATCTATGCCTAGAAGCCGGGCTGAACGTAGAAGGTATTAACGGTGAAGTGGCCGCAGGTCAGTGGGAATTCCAAGTGTTCGCTAAAGGTGCCCAACAGGCCGGCGATGAAACCTGGTTAGCTCGTTATCTGCTCGAACGAACTGCTGAAAAATATGGTTACGCCATAGAATGGCATCCAAAGCCTTTGGGTGATACAGATTGGAACGGTTCTGGTATGCACGCGAACTTCTCTAATGGCGTAATGCGTGAGTTAGGCAAAGAGGAAATCTTCACCAAGATTTGTGAAGAGTTTGGTAAAAACATTGGCCGGCACATCAGCGTTTACGGTGCAGATAATGACCAACGCCTAACTGGCGCACACGAAACTCAAAGCATCGATCAATTCAGTTACGGCGTGTCGGATCGCGGCGCTTCCATCCGAATTCCAGTGGGAACTGTAGAAGACGGCTGGAAAGGGCGATTAGAAGACCGGCGTCCGGCATCGAATGCTGATCCGTATAAGGTTGCCGCAGCGATTATTAAAACGACCAAAGAATCGGGCGTATAAGCTAGCCGGCTGCATTTGAAATAGAGGCGCGTCCACGTGAGTGGGCGCGCCTTTTTTGTTGGTGACACAGACTCAAGTATTTGAATAGGAGGGGAGAGTGGAAGCCGTCATTGTTGAATTTGCGGTTGGACCGGACAAGGTCGCCGAATGTGTCGAGGCCTTAACTGCGTTAACCGATTCTTTAGTTTCCAAACAGCCGGCATATCATGGTCATACCTTAATGGTGGAGCATGACACCGGCGTAGTGGCGAATATCATGTTGTGGGATAAGGCCTCGGATTTCGTCGCATTTCGTGACGCGAATCGCTCCACAATTGGCCCTGCAATAGGGCATTTCGGCCCCAAACCTCGGTTTTACGCAGTCGCCCGCGAATTTACGGCTAAGGGATAATTAGGTTCGGTTGAGGCGTTAGCGCCGCGACTCGCTTTCCTAACTTGCTTGTTGCAAACAAGTAATATGCAGGCCATAATTATCCGATGGATGCAAAGGTCGCGACACCACCCAAACGGACGCAAGCTGAAAGAACGGCTGAATCTGATCAGAAGATGCTGGCGGCTGCGATTGGGCTTTTAGCTGAAAAAGGGGCCGCGCGTACCACGTTGAAGGAAGTGGGTGAGCGCGCGGGCTATAGTCGCGGCTTAGCAAGTTATCGTTTCGGCAGCAAAGCAGGTTTGTTCGGTTTCCTAATTCGTTCGGTGGGAGAAGATTGGTTAGGCGAACTCGAAAGTGCAGTGACCGACAAAGTCGGAGTCGCTGCGATCGCGGCAGCCACCGATGCACATTATCGATTCGTCTCGGAATCTGCCGACCGCATTCGTGCGTTTTACCTCTTGTGGTTCGATTCTATTGGCCCGGAACCCGAATTGCGCGATGTGATTACGAAAATACATGAGCGACGCCGGGCGGATGTCGCGACGTGGATTCGACTTGGTATCGAAGCTGGTGATATAAGCGCAGATGTAAATGTCGATGGTATTGCCGAACAATTTTGCGCCACGATCATTGGGATTGTGTACCAATGGTTAGCCACACCCAATGCAAACCAACAAATCTTTAGTCTGCACGAAGGTTTAAAACAACAAATGCAGTTGGCGCTCCCCGCCAACTAGCGCTGACCGTATCTCGCGTTTAAGAGGAATGGAGTTATGAGCACAAAAGCAACAGACGTCTCACAAGTATCTGCCGACGCGGAAGTCTCATCGCCGTTGCGGTTTGTCACGGCGGCATCGCTGTTCGACGGTCATGATGCGGCGATTAATGTCATGCGTCGCCTTATTCAAGCCGAAGGGACAGAGGTGATTCACCTTGGCCATAACCGTTCTGTCAAAGACGTTGTCACTGCAGCGATTCAAGAAGACGCTGACGGGGTGGCAGTGAGTTCGTATCAAGGTGGTCATAACGAATATTTCCGTTACATGGTTGATATGTTGCGCGAAGCTGGCGCCGGCCACGTACGCGTTTTTGGGGGCGGCGGTGGCACAATCACACCAGAAGAAATTGCTGAATTACATGAGTATGGCGTTGAGCGAATTTACCACCCACACGATGGCATGAACCTGGGGCTGCAGGGCATGATTTCTGACTTGGTCGCCCGCACGGAAACGAATCGGCAGGCCACTGAAGTCCCGGCGCAGGTGACTAAGGATGATCATTTATCGATCGCCCAAATGTTGTCCGCACTTGAAGACGGTGTTGTCCCCGCCAGCAAATTAGACACCTTGCGCAAAGAGTGGCAGGTCGCCGCGGGCACGACGCCGGTGATCGGTATTACAGGTACCGGCGGCGCCGGTAAAAGTAGCGTAACCGATGAACTGCTATCACGCTTCGCCCAATTCCTTCCTGAACTGAGTATCGCGATACTTGCCGTTGATCCAACACGTCGTCGCACCGGTGGCGCACTGCTTGGCGATCGTATTCGGATGAATAGCCTGCGTTCTAGCAACATGTTCATGCGCTCAATGGCAACGCGGCGACAGCATCTGTCTACGAGCGCCATGCTGGGCGACGCGGTGCAATTCTTAAAATCAGCCGCTTTCGATTTAATCATCGTTGAAACTGCTGGTATCGGTCAGAGTGACAGCGAAATTGTCGACCTGGTTGATCTACCGATGTATGTCATGACCAGCGAATATGGTGCGGCGAGTCAGCTTGAGAAAATCGATATGCTCGATTTTGCTGAACTCGTTGTGTTGAACAAGTTCGACAAGCGGGGTGCCGACGACGCGCTTCGCGACATTCGCAAACAGTGGCGACGCAACCACGTGGCGTTCGAGACGGCGGACGGAGATGTGCCGGTGTATCCGACCATCGCGAGCCAGTTTAACGATCCAGGCGTGACTTGGATGTTTAGAAATCTGTGCGAAAAATTGGCGAAAAAACTTGAGTTGAGTGAAGATAAGTGGCTGCCGACAATCGATACCTCTTTGAAAGAGCCGCGCGCTACGGTTTTAATTCCCGGCGCACGTACTCGCTATCTCGCAGAGATTGCGGAGGGCGGTAGGAGCGTGAATAGCGATATCGAGCAAAAAGCGGCCTGTGCTAGTCAAGCTCAGCATTGCTACGAAGCGCTTCGTGCGATTGGTGACGATGCCTTGCCGGCGACGTGCGAACCGTTTCCGCAAGATGCGTTGACCGAGTCGTCTGATTTGTCTTTAGCAACACTGCGACAACGCTATAACGCCGCGCTTGACGACATGGGCGCTGAGGCCCGCAATCTGTTGCTCGAGTGGCCCGCGCGTTTGAAAGGGATTACCGACCAGGAATACTCCTATGAGGTTCGCGGTAAAGCCATCACCGGCCCTAACTACCTCGAAAGTCTAAGCCACCAACAAATTCCAAAAATCGCGCCGCCAAAATTTGATGGTTGGGGCGATTTGTTGCGTTTTTTAATGAAGGAAAATCTGCCTGGTGCCTATCCGTACACGGGCGGGGTATTTCCTTACCGCCGGGCTGGGGAAGATCCAACGCGCATGTTTGCGGGCGAAGGTACGCCTGAAAGAACGAATCGGCGCTTTCATTACTTATCTAAAGGACAACCAGCGGCACGGTTATCTACGGCGTTTGATTCGGTCACGCTATACGGCGAAGATCCACATGAGCGACCTGATATTTACGGCAAGGTTGGAAACTCTGGCGTGTCCATTGCAAGTGTTGATGACGCCAAGAAACTTTATTCCGGTTTCGATCTGTGTGCCCCGACCACCTCCGTGTCGATGACCATCAACGGACCCGCGCCGATTATTCTGGCGTTCTTTATGAACGCGGCGATCGATCAGCAAATTGAAAAACACTTAAAAGAGACCGGTGGCTGGGCCGCTGCAGAGAAGGTCATAGAAAAATATTTCGAGGGCAAGAATCGCCCAACCTATGATGGTGACTTGCCTGAAGGGAACGACGGACTCGGTCTTGGTTTGCTCGGTATCCCTGGCAGCAAAGTCGTTGATGCGGAAACTTACGAGCGCATTAAAGCGGAAACCTTAAAATCGGTACGCGGCACGGTACAGGCAGATATTCTCAAGGAAGATCAGGCGCAAAATACCTGCATTTTTTCCACGGAATTCGCCATGAAAATGATGGGCGACGTACAACAGTACTTCGTTGACCATGGCGTGCGGAATTTTTACAGCGTATCAATCAGTGGGTATCACATTGCGGAAGCGGGCGCGAACCCCATTTCGCAGCTGGCGTTTACCTTATCGAACGGCTTCACCATTGTTGAATACTACTTAGCGCGCGGTATGCAGATCGATGACTTTGCGCCTAATTTAAGTTTCTTTTTCAGTAACGGCATGGATCCGGAATACACGGTTATTGGTCGGGTCGCACGACGTATTTGGGCGCGAGCCATGCGCGAACGTTATGGCGCGTCGGCAAGGAGTCAGATGCTGAAATATCACATTCAAACCTCCGGCCGCAGCTTGCACGCCCAAGAAATTAGTTTTAACGATATTCGTACCACTTTGCAGGCGTTGTATGCTTTGTTTGATAACTGCAATAGTTTGCACACCAACGCGTACGATGAAGCAATTACCACGCCTACCGAAGAATCGGTCCGCCGCGCTGTCGCCATCCAGTTAGTGATTAATCGTGAGCTCGGACTTAACTTTTGCGAAAACCCGTGGCAGGGATCGTTCATCATTAACGAACTGACCGATTTAGTAGAAGAAGCGGTGTATCAGGAGTTTGAACGTATTTCCGAACGCGGCGGCGTCCTAGGTGCTATGGATACAATGTATCAACGCGGCAAAATCCAGGATGAAAGCATGTACTACGAGCACAAGAAGCATGATGGCTCGTTACCGTTAATCGGGGTAAATACCTTCCTACCCGAGAAGGGGCAAGAGGACGAGATAACGACGGTCGAGCTTATGCGTTCAACGGAAGAAGAAAAGCAGGCGCAAATTAGCTCAGTCCGCAACTTTCAAGACATTAATGCGGAAGACCGACCAGAAATTTTGTCTGCCTTGCAAGACACCGCCCGCAAGCGTGAAAACGTTTTTGAGACCTTAGTGGAAGCCGTTAAAAGCGCGTCGCTTGGACAAGTGTCTGGCGCCCTATACGACGTAGGCGGCGAGTATCGGCGCAATATGTAATGACTGCGGTGGCGCAAGCGCTTCGTGTAGAGCAGGATGGACAGACGGTTCGCGACGCGATTGGTGTGCTGCATCCAGTTGCCGACTCAACTGCACGGATTGCATGCTTAGTGCCAAGCATTTCGGAACTCTTGTGCGATCTAGGGTTGGCGTCTCAACTGGTGGCACGCACCGGTTTTTGTATTCATCCAAAAGAGCTCGTGCGAGAAATCCCCAAAGTGGGTGGCACGAAAGACGTCAATATCGAGAAGTTGCGATCAATCAGACCTTCGCACGCAATCGTGAACATCGATGAAAATCGCGAAGCACTGTATCAAGAACTTTGCGAATTTGTGCCGACTGTTTTTGTTACCCACCCGATCAGCCCGCAAGATAACGTGGCGTTATTCCGTTCCCTTGGCGCCTTGTTCGCCCGTCAAAAAGAAGCGGAAAATCTAACGAGATTATTTGTAGAACAAAGCGACCGCATTGCAAAATACGCGAATATATCGAAACAAAATGTCTTATACCTAATTTGGAAAGATCCTTGGATGGCCGTTGGTCAAAATACCTATATTGCGGAAATGTTAAAACTCATCAATCATCAAGTGGTTGCTGGAGGAAATGAGCGGTATCCGGAAATTGAGCTCGACAAATTCAGTGGACGAGTCGAGCAAGTTTATTTAAGCAGCGAACCGTATGCGTTCCGCGACAAACACGTCGCAGAGGTGCAAGAAATATTTAGCGACGGCACCAAGGTCTCCTTGGTCGATGGCGAAATGTTGTCCTGGTACGGATCGCGAGCAATCGCCGGATGAGGTCTCTCGCGCTCCTCGGTGTGCTGCTCGTCCCGTCCGTCGCTTCGGCGCACGGCGCCAGCAAGTCCTACGCGGACTGGACACTCGACGG
>JBCCFA010000198.1:0-7931 GCA_039029975.1 Pseudomonadota bacterium | reverse complement strand
TCTCGTATTGTATATTGTCACTGACGACCGCCGCCGAACACGCATTGGTCGAGGTGTCTATCGCTAAAATGTTCATGCCTAAGACTGAAAATTCCCCACGATTAATGAAGTTAAATTAAGGGCAATAGCGGGTTAAATAAAACGAACTTGCATAGTGTCCATCGAACTGCGTTTTTTGCAGACTATTTAGTCATCAACGGGAGCATCACGAACGCGTTCACAATGATACACCGTCACCTTGCTACGCAGTTCCCGAAAGCACATTTGGCACGTTTAAACGCAACGATGACCGGGCTTAGCCGCTTCCTCAACGGTAACTCGACATCGGTGACAGCGATGGGTCGTCACTTGCCACGCCAGATAATCAGTAAGCATGCAATGAGACAAGCGGATCGATTGGTTGATTATGCGCAGTTATTTGCCGAGCGCCATTTCTTTTAGCAATATTTCGTGCACTACCGCCAAAAGCATTGTCGTTTTATACGTCGCAGACGCAGATCTAAGAAAGGTTTCACGACTTAAAGAGCTCGCGCTAGCGCTTCGGGATCACGCTTATTCGTTCGTGTTCGATTAACTGCGCCAGTATTTTGCTATTGGTTTCATGCATTACGACATGGACGTCGGTGATAGGGTCTTAAGCGGAGCGCGATGATCGGCAAAAACACGATCAAACCGCTACGGCGAAAAAGTGAACTTTGTCTATCATCCACTAGGGGATACTCGTCTCCACTACAGCGTATCCGCCAATAACACAAAGCAAATTGAGCGCGACTACTGCCGCTACGCCCGACAAATAACAAGGCTCCATCAAAGACATCTAGCGTGGTGGAGATACGCGAGCGACGGTCCTAGGTAAGCACATTGTTGGGCACCTTGCCGGCATCGGTCCCGAACCCGCTCCTAAACCGCGGTCAAAACGATTAGGCAACCCGGTTTATTCGCGTTAAGGACCTAGCGTTACTCCGAACGATGAGCCCCTAGCAGAATGAGCCCCGACAATAGAAACCATGCTGCGGCCGGTAACGGCACCGCGGTTAACGCGGCCCCCGAGTCCGTAGTAAACGTCACCCCGTCGGGCAGCGCGAATGATAGGTTACCGCCCATCATCGATGGTGATGCAGATAATGTACTGAATTGATTAGCTATTGGCCCGCCACCGATACCAGCCTCTTGTCCACTGAAATCCATCAATAGCGATCCCTGCAATGCGGTTAGGTTGCCAAAAATTTGCGCTTTCAGAAACTGCCGCTGTCCGTCGACAACTTCAATCGTTCTCGACAAGGTCCTCGAGAAATTCGGATCAAGGAACGGTTGCCGTAGCAAGACGCCGCCATCGGAGCCGCCAAATACTAGAGAACCGTTGAGGCTGTGGTTAGACAGAAAGCCGCCGGTTTCGAGCGCCGCCGCGCCTGAAACATTGCCTTCGATATTGAATAATACTGTTACCGTTGCCGAGCTCATTCCTTCCGGAAGATGAAACGTCAGATGATCACGTAACTCACCGTTGAAGATAGCTTGCCCCTGTTCAAGCGTCCCGCCCAAACTTATGGTACGAGCGAACGCATTGATCCTGCCGGTATTTAAATTAACCGTCACGGAAGCTCCGTTGAGGGCTGCAGTCGAGGTTGGGCCCGACACTGTGACAACACCGAGAGATAACGGCCCGTTCTGAAAAAATTCGGTCTCAGAGTCTCCACTCGCCGATCCACTCCCTGTCGGTGGCGAATAGTTCGCGCTAACCGACCCCCGAACTGAGTAGCTGAGCGTTGCAGCGTTCGTACCGACCGCAAGGCCGATCAGAAGCAACAATGTACAAAAAACGAGTATGTATCGTGACATGTCTAACCCCTCCTTGTCGGGAGAATAACATTGCGCAGTTTGATGTTCCGTTAACTAGTTCCATTTCTGCGGCGCGAACGTGTTGCGCGGTAACTTTCGCATAGAATGTTGTGGTTTACGTCTAGCTCGGCTCGCTGGGACATACAAAATCAGGGTCTAAAGTTAACCACCCAATAGCGCAGCGAGTTCTATTTTTCACGCATATCAACTGAAGTATTTACCTTGCCAAAGATTGCACGTCGACCAATGCTTTTCTTCTCGGCGCGGTAGGAGAAATAGATTCGGCGACTCAATCTGTTCTCTTCACGGGCTTGCACTGGCTGGCAATTCTATTGCTGTTTTGGCTCGATTCGATTTATGCACTTGGCACCTGTCACGAAAGCTTGGACATTCATGAGCAATGTCGCTATGCAGCACAAGCATCGAGCACTCATCCAAGGACGATGAATTTCCGGGGATCTCTCAAAGACTATGCTGCAATTGGGTGACGCGCGTTATCACTAAACGGAAACCGGTATAATTGTACGCCATGTTTACCCCGTTAGAACTTTTGCTCGGTTGGCGTTACACGCGAGCCGAACGGCGCGGCGGCTTCCTTTCCTTTCTTGCTGTCATTGCAATGAGCGGTGTTGCGCTTGGGATCGTGGCCTTGATCACCATCTTGTCGATCATGAACGGGTTTGAATTCGAGTTACGCGACCGCTTGCTTGGTTTAGCGCCGCATATTAGCGTGCGCGCGCCAAGCGCGGTGTTGTCAGATTGGCAAGCACTACGTCAGAAAATCGAAACGGTAGAGGAGGTGGTTAGTGTATCGCCAGTGATTGAACGCGAAGCAATGTTAACCCATTTCGATCAAGTCCAAGGCGTGCGGTTGCAAGGTGTTGCGCCAAAAGACGATCCCCGGCGCGCAAGGGTTGATGAAGCAACGCTTGGTGCGGGACTGTCCGCGCTGAAAGCCGGGGAATTTTCAATTGTGTTAGGTGAAGGTTTAGCGGGTGCCGTGCAGGCGCGCGTTGGCGATTTTGTCACAATAGTGTCGTCCAAACCGATTCGCACGCCAGCGGGATTGATACCGCGCTTAAAACGGTTTCAAGTCATTGGCGTGCTCGGCGCCGGCGTTCAGGAATTTGATACGGCCTTCGCCTTTATCCATATTGAGGACGCTGCAAAATTATTTCGCTACTCGAATGCCGTGTCTAATTTACAGATTCGACTCGACGATGCGCTAGCCGCGACTCAAATTAAATCTAAGCTGCAGCCGCTTATTGAAACGAACACAGCGCAAAATTTGCGTGTGTATGATTGGACCGACGACAACGAAAATTTGTTCAAAGCGCTGAAGACAGAGAAAATTGTGATGTTTGTTGTGCTGGCTTTAGCGATTGCTGTGGCGGCCTTTAATTTGTTATCGACTCTGTCTATGTTGGTTGCCGATAAGCGCGCTGAGATCGCGATTCTGCGTACCTTAGGCATGGGAAAATGGCGAATTGTTTTGGCATTTTTTACGCATGGTGGATTAATCGGGGCAATTGGCGTTAGCGTTGGTACATTAGCGGGTATTTTTCTAGCGACTCGCATTGCCAATATTGTCGCGTGGCTTGAGAACGCCTTGGGATTTAAAGTGCTTGCGCCGGACATTTATTACATCAGCGATATCCCGTCGAAAATAGAATATAGCGATGTCTCCGGCGCATTGCTTGTGTCACTCGCCCTGTGTTTGCTCGCGCCGCTATATCCCGCCTACAGCGCGTCGCGCATCCAACCCGCACAGGTCTTGCGTTATGAGTGAGCCGACCTTAGCCGCAGTGGATGTGCACAAGCGTTTTGGCGAGGGCGCTCTAACGGTGGATGTTTTGAAAGGCGTGAACCTGGCGGTTAACGCGGGTGAAAGCGTGGCGATACTCGGTAGCAGTGGTTCTGGCAAAAGCACGCTTTTGCATTTGCTCGGCGGCTTAGATTTCGCCTCCAGTGGCACCGTTAGTCTTGCCGGCAAAACTTTAGGAACAATGTCTAATCACGAACTCGACGCCACGCGTAATAAGCACTTGGGCTTTGTCTACCAGTTCCATCATTTGTTACCAGAATTTTCCGCACTAGAAAATGTCGCCATGCCGCTGCTGATTGGCGGGATTACGCCAAAGGAGGCCGAACAACGTGCGTCACGGTGTTTAGGGCAAGTTGGTCTGAGCGAGCGTTTAGCGCATCGTCCCGGTGAATTATCTGGCGGCGAGCGTCAGCGAGCCGCCATTGCCAGAGCGTTAGTTACAAACCCCGACTGCATTCTTGCCGACGAACCGACGGGGAATTTGGATTCGCAGAATGCCGGTTTGGCGCTAGATGCAATGTTATCGCTGCGCGAATCAGTAGGCGCGGCGTTAGTGATCGTCACGCACGATCAAAAGCTCGCAGCGCGACTCGATCGAATAGTCACCTTAGTTGATGGCAAGATTGAGGTTTAATACGGCTTATCGGTGTGGCATGGATGCGGCCGTGCGGTGCTTATTTCTTTGATGTTTTGAATAAAGCACAAATCCAGTCCACACCCAGCGCACCAGTAAATTTCCTAAGACGGCGCACACGCACCCGCAAACGAAGCATCCCACTAATAACGGCCACCAAATCTCACCGAGTTTAGCCATTAAACCGCCAATGCTCGGTTCGAATGATAATGCCGCCAAACTCCCAGATCGGTCCGTAATCCAGGCCCCAACTTTGAACGCGAAGATAAATATCGGCGCAACTGTGATTGGGTTTGAAGTCCACGACGCAATAATGGTCACCGGCAGATTAACCCTGCCGACGATTGAAGTAGGAATCGCAAGTAGCATTTGGATTGGGAAAGGGATAAACGCCAAGAACAGGCCGAGCCCGGCACCGCCAGCCACGCCTCGGCGGCTGAAATGCCAAATTTCGGGTTGCTGCAAACGTTCGCCCAGCCAACCAAATCGCTGCAGCGATTCTCGGTGTGGTTTATTGGCGAAATACTGCTTTAAAAATCGTTTCGGGCTCAACTTCTTTGCATAACGTCTAATCGAAGGTCGAACTAACCAGTATAATACGTAGTTCGGATATGTGGAGGTCGTATGCACTTTTGTGCATACCTTGAGCAGGGCGTCCTAAGGCCACACGTTCGTTTGAAATAGCACGCAATGGATTGCGGGCGAATGGATGTTTGAGGTGACAGAACCGCAACGGTGTTTGTTTTGATTCAAGGATGAATCTCTTGTACGTCAAATTTTTGTCTGTTTTTTTAGGCATCGCGCTAGCGGCAACGACGCAGCTAGCGTTTCCTAATAGCGGTTATTGGCTGCTAATTGCGCCTTTGGTCGCCGCCTTGTGCTGGCCGCGGGTTAGGCTGATTGGCGCGTATTTTTGTCTCGGTTTCGCATTCACGATGCTGCGTGCGGCGCTGATATTGAGCCAGCAGCTGCCGCTCGATCAAAGCAAAGCGTTGTTTTGGATAGAGGGATCGGTGGCCGAAGTGCTAATTGCTTCGGCCGATAATCACGATCCCGAGCTGGTGATAATGCAGGGCGTCGTCGCGCGAAAATATAGCCGTGAAGAAATCTCTTTATCGCGGCTGCAAATCTCTAGCTTTGGCGCGCCGCGCCCTGAATTGGCGCAAAAATGTGGTTTTTTCGCCCGTCTGAAAGCGCCCTATAGCACTCGAAATCCCGGTAGTCGCAACAAACACCAAGATTACTTTGTTCGCAGAATCGGCGCCACGGGCTATATGGTTCAGCATCCGGCAAATTATTGCGAATCGCAGACGGTGTATTCGTGGTTGCCAAAAGTTCGCATTAGGGTCGCGCAAGCGCTAGACGAATCAACGCTCGAACCCGCGACGATCGCGGTGTTCAAAGCTCTGTCATTAGCTGACCGGAAAACCCTCACCGAGTCGCAACGAGAGGTGTTCCGTGACTCTGGCACCGTGCATTTACTCGCGATTTCGGGTTTACACATTAGCTTCATTGCCGGCGCTTGTTACCTAGTGGTTCGAAGCCTGCTTCTGGTGTGCGTGGGCACGCGTTATGGCGCCGGCGTTCATCAATGCAGTTTATTGGCCGCTTTAGTCGGCGGCTATTGCTACGCGAGCCTGGCCGGCTTCACCCTACCCACGCAGCGCGCTTTCATCGTCATCTTAGTCGCCACGCTCGGTGCGCTAAGGCATAGACAAGTGCTTTCTTGGTCAACGTTCTGTTGGTCGTTAATGGGGGTGTTGGTTATTGATCCGTTCTCCTTGTTGACGATTGGTTTTTGGTTGTCGTTCGCTGCGGTGGCCGTATTAATCGTGCTACGGGCCAGACATATTCACGCACCTTGGTGGCAACTTGCGTTGCGTAGCCATATTTATTTGTCGCTTGCCTCGTTACCGCTGGTCATCCAGTTAACCGCTGCAGTACCGATTGTTTCTCCTGTGGCGAATTTTTTGGCAGTGCCGGTCATGTGCTTTGCCGTTATACCGACCTTATTGCTCGGTGTGGTAATGCTGCTGTGTGGACTGCCCGGGTTTGAGCTCTTGTGGCAGCTTGCCGCGGTTTGCTGGCAGTGTTTATCCGCCGTCTTGACCTGGTCGGTTGCCAATGTCCCGGCCATCCCGCTGCCATACTCGCCCTCGCAAGTGCAGTTAATGTTAGCGGCGCTTGGCGTCATCACCGGTGTTATTCCGCTTTTTCCGGGGCGCTGGCTGTTCGTTGGTGTTTGTTGCGGGCAACTGTTTTTACCGTTTGGCAATCGCTTACAAAACGGCGAGTTTCGCTTGACGAGCTTAGACGTCGGGCAGGGGCTCGCTGTCATCGTCGAAACGAAAAATCACGTTTTGGTGTACGACACTGGTCCCGCTTTTCGTCGCTACAGCAGCGGCGCTGCGATCGTGGCGCCGGCATTAAGGCATCTGGGTATCGGGGTGGTCCAACGGGTTATCGTCAGTCATGCTGATAATGACCACGCGGGTGGTTTGCCCGGCTTGCTGCAGGCCATGCCGATTGAAAATTTGAGTCTTGCAGAGCCCGACAGCGATTATCCGAACGCCGAAGTTTGTCGTGCAGGGCAGTTTTGGTCGTGGGATGAGGTGAGCTTTGAAATTATCTCACCGCTGAAAAATGCGACGGGCTCACGAAACGATCTTTCCTGCGTGCTCAGAGTATCCAGTCACTATGGATCAGCCCTGCTACCGGGCGATATTGAGGCGCAAACCGAAACGCATTTGGTCGATGCGGCGCACCGGCTACTTCGAGCCGATGTCTTGTTCGCGCCGCATCATGGCAGCGCTAGTTCCTCAACCCAGCGCTTTGTTAATGCGGTCGCACCGAAATATGTCATCTATTCGGCCGGATTATACAACCGCTTTGGATTTCCGAACGCGCATGTCGAGGCGCGCTACACCGAGATTGGCGCGACTGGATTTGTTACCAGCGAACTCGGCGCAATTACTTTGCGGTTTACCGACCAAGGAATAACATTGCGCACCGCGCGCTTCCGCCCGTTGCGATGGCGGCAATGAAATAATACGGCGCAAAGGTTTTTGTGAAACAGTAGACCCCAAGCCTTTCAGCGATGACCTTGGTCTGTTAAGGTCTCCCCCTCAATTCTCGAACAGTTTACCAACCAACTGTTTGTCGCGTCTTTTGAAGGGGGTACTACATCAGTGTTTGAATTTGTCCGAGCTGGCGGCTGGATGATGGTGCCAATTTTGATGTGTTCTGTGGTTGCGATGGCGATTGTATTGGAGCGTTTTTGGTCGCTGCAAAAAAGACGCGTCACGCCCAATAATCTCGCTGCCCAAGTGTGGCAATGGGCTCGCTCTGGGGTGCTTGATGACAAACGAATCGCCAATTTGCGGAGTGAATCACCGCTTGGTCGGGTGCTTGCCGCTGGGGTGGTTAATCGCGATTACGATCGTGAAGTGATGAAGGAAAGCATTGAAGAAGTTGGCAGACATGTCATTTACGAACTAGGGCGTTATCTCAACACTTTGGGTACCATCGCCGCTATTAGCCCCTTGCTGGGTCTATTGGGCACCGTGATTGGCATGATCAAAGTATTTGCCGCCATCACCAATGACGGCATCGGCGACGCGACAGTCTTGGCCG
>JBCCFA010000197.1:0-7943 GCA_039029975.1 Pseudomonadota bacterium | reverse complement strand
ATTTCTTGCTTATCTTCGCTGCCAACGGCGTCCACCAAGCCGCTTGATGCTGCCGCTGGCACGATATGATCATACTCAGCCGCAACGTGCAAAAATGGCACCGTTATTTTACTCAAATCAACCACCGTGTCATTAATCGGATAGGTGTTTTTGTAAAATAGATTTTGGCCGAGGAATAAATCGAATAGTTCCCGCGCTAGGCCGCCAGGTACCGCCAATTGGTTCGTAGCCCAATGATCAAAGCGCAAATGTGCTTTCACAAACGCGTCATTTTCAACGTTATTCAGCAGCTGCAACTGGCCAGCCGTTTTTTGTAGCGGACGTAGGGCTTGAATCGATGAATTCACAATATCGCCCGGCACATTACCCAGTTCGTTGATCAATCGCTCAATATCAACCGCGCCAGCTTCTACCCAGCGTTTGTAGAGCGCCATGCCTTCAGCGTTGTAGGGTGTGGTGAAACACGCAAGATTCTTGATGGCCGGGTTTTGAGAACTTGCTGCATACATGGTGGCGAGCATACCCCCCATGCAATAACCAATTAAGGTGATGTCCGGTTCACCCGTGGTTTCAAGCACTTTCTCCACACAATTTCCTACCAAGCGCGACACGTAATCGCTGAAATTCAAAGTGGCATGATTGCTCCGCGGTTCCATCCATTCGAGCATATAAACATCGTGGCCTTGCAGCAGGAGATATTCGATTAAACTTTGGCCCTTCGCTAAATCAAGAATGTAACCGCGCGCCACCGGAGACATGATGATCAATACCGGCACGCGGTAAATTTCATCGCACAGTGGCTCATACTGATAAAGCCTTGCGGTGTCTTCAGTATGGATGAGCGCTTTCGTTGAGGTACCAACATCAAGCTCGGCTTCAGTACTAGGCAGCTGCTGTAAGCCCGGTATGTTTCGCGCGATTGCCTTATCGACAAGATCGGCGGTAGCTTGGCGAATTTCTTCGTCTGTTCGAGACGTTTGTTGCTTGGATGACATTCCTGTCTCTAACATGGATACGGTTCCCATTGGTTATTCACTCTCCTAATCTACTGCCGGCTTTTTAGTTCTTGTTGGTTTCTTCTTGGCAGGTTTATCGTCTGCAGATACACCAGCGTTAGCAAGCAAAGCACGCTGTTCGCGCAAGTCAACCGATACCGCCGCGACGGCATCTTCTAACTGCCCTATGCGATCGCTCAAATCCAAAATGTCGCTTCTAGACGGTAAATTCAGCGCCGATAAGTACTGGGCGAACGACTCGGTGAACATGCGATGTAAATGTAGCGTTTCCTGCATGGTCCGACCCATGCCAGCCGAAACCTGCGGATTGCCCATGACATCAGTAATGGCATCGCTCCACATTTTCTCGGATTTAACGATCCATTCACGCCACAAGCGAACTGGATTCAATTCATCATCGTTAGTCATTCTCTGTTCCCCTTAAACCTTCTCTTAAGCTCGGCATTCTTTCTGAGAGGATGTCTAGCTATTGCGCTAGTCTCTCGGCCAGCGCTCGGTAAGCATTCGGTTCAACGATTAGGCCAATGTGGCTGCCCGTGACTTCCGAATTGTGTTCGTCAATATCTTCTCGGCAGCTTTCCCATTCGACCACGCCATCTTTCGTTGAATAAATCGCGTACTGCGCGGGTGCAACTGATTTAGGTTGAATCATGTTTCGAACAAAAGCGCAGGTGCAATGACCTGTGCCACACGACGGTTTCAAATTGCGGCCAACTAAGCGGCTGCGTTTTGCTTTCAACTGATCCCATAAGCCAATAATTGCTGGGTGCGCTTTGACTAAATCTCGAAACGGCGATCCCATGGTCACAACGCGGTCGATAATCGCTGGCGCCTCTTGCACCACATATTTGGATAACATGCCGCCTAAACTGTGGCCAACGATACGAAGCTTTCGCCCTTCGCGCTCGGCCAGCGCTTCGGCCCGTTGTTGCAAGCGACGCGCCGTTAGATCTGGGCAATCAGTGTTCCACACGATATTAGCGTGAAACGGTCGATAACCAATACGACGCAACCACCGCCCTAGCTCTAACATCATCCAGTCCCCCGCTAAGAACCCAGGGACCAGCAATACCGGCTCACCCTGACCACGCGGAATGCCGTACCCCCAATAGACAGGACTCATCTTTAAGCGCAACCATTCGCTCGGCCAACGTGCTTCCAACCACAAGGGCGTTTGCACGCGCTCGACCGACGGATCGTGCTCGAAATATTGATGCTCTAAGGATGGCTCGTTTGTCACTAGCCGCGCTTACGTTGCTGAATCAGACCGTTGAAAAACATGACGCCGTCACAAAGGACGGCGTCATGTCATCACTATTGGTATCAGCTAGCTGATTTTAGGCGCTAGTCGACTGGAAAGGCTTGGCCCACATGTTCATCCAGCTTTTAGCGCTTTCGCTGAATTGCTTACTCGAAGCGAAGTAAGGATCGAACACTTCTTTCATTTCCTCGGCGGCTTCAGTTTGCTCTTGGTAAACCACTTTAGCGAAATCCAAAGACCGTTTTTGAACGTCGGTCAAAGAACCCATCCACGCTTCGATGTTTTTACCGTAACTGCGCGGCTCTTTCGCGATATCTTTATAAAGCGTCAAAAAGTCTTTCTGAGTACCGGAAACGGCTTTGACCCACTCTTCACTCACTTTCAATCCGCGCTGCGACATCGTGTCGAAAATAGTCGCCATTTTTTCTTGCGCGTCAATGATTTTTTCCACCCCATCTTCGATGGAGTCTTCAATCTTCTCTTCGATCGCTTCTGCTGTGTTTTCCATTGTCATCTGTAAATTCCTCTACTGCGTGTTAGTGCTGTTTGAACTAGTAATCTGTTAAACTGAATCTAGGTGTTGTAAAGAACTATATGCAAACTGCACCTAGGTGTCAAGAAATATTTTGCGCTGCAACAAAACTTATGAAAAACGATAATATCGATATAGAACAAACACTTAAAAGTGGTAGAGACATGCTAACCGCGAACTTGCTGGCTATGCTCCAGGGCTGGTCCGCATACGGATATGACCTAGTTCAAAGATTAGAGGAAGCAGGATTCGGCGAATACAACAAAGGCACCGTCTACCGGGCCCTGCGCAATATGGAGGCTATGGGCCTCGTCTCCTCCGCTTGGGACACCTCATCTGCCGGCCCAGCACGGCGTATGTATCAACTGACCAAAGCGGGCAATATCTTCCTGGAAAATTGGATTCAGGTCCTGGACACCCATCGCAGCATGCTTGAGTCTTTCGCAAGATTGACCGCGCCCCACACTGCCGACGAAAAAACCCCGCAAAAGGCCCGGCAGTCCGCCGCTGACACGACGAGTTCAGACACGGAACCCAATTCATGAAAATCACTGTCGAGAAAAACGTCGCCATCTCCATGCGCGACGGCGTGACCCTGCGTGGCGATGTATACCGCCCCGCAGAAGAGGGTTCCTACCCCACGCTGCTCCAACGCACCCCCTATAATAAGGAGTTGTGGCCGATTACGGCGATGACCTTAGATCCGCTTCGCGCGGCAGAAGCGGGTTACGCTGTGGTGATTCAAGATGTTCGAGCACGCTGGGCCTCAGAAGGCGACGTGTTCTTCCCCTACCGCAATGAGGAGCAAGACGGGTACGACAGTCTTGATTGGCTAAGTGCGCAATCATTTTGTAACGAGCAAATTGGCTGTTATGGATTGTCTTACATGGGTGGTACTTCTTGGTTGGCCGCCGCCTCCGGGCATCCGAACCTAAAAGCTATCTCCCCAACCACTGCTCCGAACGATTTTTGGCGCAATCATTTTTGGCGCGGCGGGGCATTGAATATTGGTACCTTAGCCATGTGGGCGTTACGCGCAATCGGGCCGGCTGCGTTAATGAGAGCTAAGCCCGATCTCGCGGAGATGTATCCATTGCTGGTTAACTTATTCGATCAACTGGATGAGTTTGGCGAGATGATGACAAGTATGCCCCTGAATGCATTCCCGCCAGCTTTTCCTGACGACGACGCCATCGTGCCATTTTTCTATGAGTTTCTCCGTCATCCCGTGCCGGATGAGTGGACAAGCAAGCTGCTGTTCGCAAATCGACATGCCAATGTCACCGCACCAAGTTTAATTATCGCCGGGTGGCACGATTTATTGTTAGCGTCAGATCTCGAACATTACCAAGGGATCCGCACTCACGGTGGCTCTGAACAAGCACGCAAACACAGTAAATTGATAGTTGGCCCTTGGGCGCACGCGATGTTTCAACACGTGGTCGGCGATATTGATTTTGGATTCCGTTCAAACGGGATGTTTTTGGACTTGAAAGAAGATTTAACTAAGTTGCAATTACGTTGGTTTGATCGTTGGTTAAACAACAATGCCAACGGCATTGATGACGAAGCGCCAGTAAAAATATTCGTACAGGGGGCTAACCGCTGGCGAGACGAACACGAGTGGCCTTTGCAACGACAAGTGCAGACGAAATTTTATTTGCACGACAACAAAACGCTTTCAAAATCCGTACCCAGCGGCGTGAGCCAACCAGACAATTACATTTATGATCCGAACGACCCGTGCCCAACCTGCGGTGGCAATACCTTGCTACCACCACAATACACACCGGGGCCGGTTAACCAAACGCCTGTACTGCGACGTCGCGACGTCTTGCAATACACCAGCGATATCTTGGCTGAAGACACCGAAGTGACCGGCCAAGTCATCGCCAAATTGTTCGCCAGCACCAGCGGCGAGGATACAGATTGGATAATCAAGCTCTGCGATGTGCACGTAGACGGTAGCACATACAACGTTTGTGATGGCGTTTTGCGGGCTGCATTTCGAGACGGGAAATCACTAAAAACTGTAACGCCGAACGAGCCGCTAGAATACGTTATCGACCTGTGGTCCACCTCCTATGTATTCAAGGCGGGCCATCGTATTCGCGTGTTAATCACTTCAAGTGACTTTCCCCGCTACGATCGCAACCCCAATACCGGTGAGTCGCCGCAAACTGCTTCGACGCTGAAAACCGTCGTGCAACAAATCTACCACTCACCAGAACGCCCTTCCTATGTGCAGTTACCAATCATCCCGGGTTAGTAAATACCTTATACTCACTCCCCGTGAATAAAGAACACTACCCCATCGCGCTGGCCGCACTCGGCACCGCGCTAATGATGTTTGTTATCGCTGGCGCCAAAATCGCGCCCGACGGGCACACAAAGGTACCGCTACTCGCCTTGTTGGCCATTTGTGAATTCGCCTTTTTCAGCTCTTTAGTTGGCGCCTACCTGGGATACCGCCAGTATCAGGTATCGAAAGCCGGACCGCTCCTTGGCGCGATCGTGGCTTGCGGATTTCTCGCGCTGCTATTCCTGATGAAAGGCCTCGCCCTGTGGCCAAAATAAACTGAACGTCCAGCTGCCCCTTTGCTTCTAACTAACCGCTCGTACGCGACGGCGCTATAGAGGCGATGATATGGTGATCTAAGTCACACCCAACTCGCGTATCGGCCCTAAATCATTGGATTTAATTGGAGAACTGGCAATTCGGCTGCTAGTTTTTGTAGGTAAAATCAAACTTTCAACGCTCAACGATAAAAGGCATCTTTGCGTTAGCTCATGAAATCACGATTATTAACCGCAGCGGCCATGTTCTTTGCCACGATCCAGTCGGTCTATGGGTTGACCATTCGGGTTGTCGACAGCTCGTCCAATGCGGTCGATGCTGCTGTAGTAACGGTGAACTCCCCGACCGCCGCTAGCAATCTCGCCGCACCGCCATCGGGCATGGTTGAAATTCATCAACGAGACCGCAATTTTTTTCCACGGGTGAGTGTGGTGCCCGTTAATCAAAAACTCAGCTTTCCGAATGACGACGACGTCCTGCACCACGTTTATTCCTTCTCTCGGGCAAAAACTTTTGAATTTGCGCTGTACGGCAAAAATGAATCGCCCACTATCGTAATGGACAAAGCGGGCGTGGTCGTCTTGGGATGCAATATTCACGATCACATGCGTGGGTATATTTACGTCACGGACGCGCCCGTGTATGGAATCACCGATTCGAAAGGCGAGGCGAAGTTACCGGCCGAGAAGCTCTCGGGCATAGATGGCAACGTCTTAATATTATCGGTGTGGCACCCGGCCATGCAGGGCGAACCTGCCATGCAAACCCTTGAAATACCCACCGACGGTTTTGCTAATGAATTAGAAGAGATTGCCATTGATATCAGTCAGCGTACGCAGCCCGAATTCGATCCTTATGAGCAAGGGGATTATGAGTGATTAAGCGCTTTCAGCCGATGCTGCTTGCGTTTTTGCTACCGGCGTTTTTTCTAACGCAACTTATTTCGGGTTATTTCGTTTACTCGCAAACGCGTGAGCAACTCACGGAAACGAGCCGCATTGCTTTAACCACCACGAAAGAGAATTTTCGCCAACACCTGCTAACGACCAGGAGCAGCTTAATTAAATCTGCGCAAATCTTGGCCGCCGATTTTGGCTTTCGATCAGCCGTAGCCAGCGGCGATCCAAACACGATTAATAGCGCGTTGGTTAATCTTTCTAGGCGGGTAGGTGTCAGTCACGCGGCGCTGGTCACCGCCGACGGCAATATACTCGCGGATATTGCCGATGATTTTGACAGCGGCTTGTCTAAATCCGCGGTGAGCTTGCTGAATCAAGCGATTGTTGAAGGCCAGTCGAATTCTCTGATCAGCGTTAACAACCATATTCATCAAACAGTCGTTGTACCTGTGTTAGCGCCGGAACCAATCGGATGGATTTTCATCGCCGATCCGATTGATGAGAACACGATTGCTGCACTTCGCGAGCAATCCACATTCGATATGGATATTTCATTCACCTTGGTGGACGAGAATTCTGCAGCAAAAATTGCCGTAACGTCTTTAGATGCGGACCGCATATCGCTGCTGACTCACATGGCCGACGAACACGCGTTCGCCGAGGAACTTTCCGATCAGCATGAGAAACTGTTCGATATGGGTGGAGAAGCCTATATCACGCTAATCGAAGATTTGCGTGGCTCTAGCCACGACGAACCTATTTTCATGGTTATCGTCTCCTCGATAAACAAAGCCCTAAAACCCTACGACCCGTTGTTTCAATTTTTATTTCTGGTGGGCGTACTTGGGTTTTGTATCACCGCTTTTTTTGCCGTTATGATCGCCCGTCGTATGACTAAACCCTTGGGTGAAATGGTCTCCGCTGCGAAACGCTACCAATCGGGTGATTATTCTGAAAAATTGACGACAGAAGGTCCGACGGAACTCGTGGAATTGGCCAGTTCGCTCAATCTAATGTCTGAAGAGATTGCCGAGCGCGAACGCCAAATTTTTAATGCCGCAAATTTTGACGACATTACGCAATTACCGAATACCGCGCGCGCCATTTTCGATATTAGAGAAAAAATCGATGCGGAGCCCAGCGATTGTCGACTCACCGCGGCAGTAATAAGACTCGAAAATACTGCCGACGTCAGAACCACCATTGGCCAAGATATGGCCAACTTGTTAGTCACCAAGATCGTTGAGCGATTGACGTTCCTAAAAACTTCCGACAGCGAGCTTTATCGAGTCAGTGACAGCGAATTGCTTTATCTCAATTCATCGCGCAACGTGGTAATGCGCGAAAAAATCGCCACTCACATTGCGACCGCTTTAGACGCTCCCATCGGCTTGCAGGGCGTTGACATAGATCCGCAAATTCATATTGGGTTTGCCGAATATCATCCGGCAATTGATGCCCGCGCCCTGATCCGACGCGCCGACGTTGCCGCTGAGCAGGCGGCCGCCAACGGTAGTTTGTTTGAGGTGTACGATCGCGATTACGACGAGTATATGGCCGAGCGCTTGTCCTTAGTTAGCGATATGCGTCGGGCATTAGAGAATGACGAGATGTCGGTTTATTACCAACCTAAAATCGATCTCGCTAAAAATGAGAT
>JBCCFA010000196.1:0-7967 GCA_039029975.1 Pseudomonadota bacterium | reverse complement strand
CAACCTGACGATACCCTTGGGCTTGGAGCTCCTCGGGACGGGCGCCAACAACTACCCAGTCGCGATCTTTTACTGCTATTCCAAGCAGCGAATCTCGAACCGCACCGCCGACTAGATAGGTTTCCATGAGCGCTTAACGTTTAGCATCGCTCCGCAACGAGTCGTAACGACTACGAGCATCGCCTTGAATATATTGCGGGACCACCGATCTGAAATCGGTGGGTGAAATACCCAATTGTGCTAAACCATCGTCATGAACCAACACACTGTCTTCACTGGCTGAGCGAAGATTATCTTTAGAAAACGGTTTACCGGGGACGAACTCAAAGACTTGCGCCTGCACTTTTGATAAGCCGGGGCCAAGCGGCACGACTATTCTGCCAAGCCCGCTTAGCTCGTTCACATAATCTACGATCTCTTTCAAACTCAGCACGTCTGGGCCGCCAAGGTCATACTTCCGATCAAACGTGCGCTTATCTTCGATCGAAGAAATAAATGCGTCGGCGACGTCTCCCACATAAACCGGTTGAAATTTGGTCTTTGCACAGGCCAGAGGTAAAACGGGACTTAGCTTGAGTAGCTGGTGAAAACGGCCAAATAATCCATCACCTCGACCAAAAATAACTGACGGTCGAAAAATCGTCGTATTTAATCCGCGATCACCTGCCGCAAGTACTTTGTTTTCCGCCTCACCTTTGCTGCGCAGGTAATAGCTGGCGGCGAAGGAATCTGCATTGAGTGCGCTCATATGTAGATAACGTTTCACGTCATGTTTTGCGCAGGCGTTAAGAATTTCTTCGGTCAGCTCAACATGCGCGCGGCGAAACCCCTCGCCATTATCGCGACGTTCATTCAATATCCCAACAAGGTTAATGACCACCTCGGCATCTTTAAATAGCGGTGCGACTTGCTTGGGGTTAAAGACACTGGATTCAACGATTTGCGCATTAGGTAGCGGCCACAGGTGTCGGGACTTTTCACGAGACCGGGTCATCACCGTGACGTGATCGCCGAGTCCAGATAAACGATTGGCGATGACCGTACCGACAAATCCTGAGCCGCCAATAATTGTAATTTTTCTTCCAGCCATTTTAACGGGTGTTCTCCAATGCCATCTTAGGGTTTGAGCGTATTTAGTGAGTAATACGAACTGATCGTGAAGCTAGTTCATACCACGGAATCAATTTGTACATGCCACATCGTTTCGAGGCCGGATAGATTGCATCAAATTTTGGAGTCGATTGATGTCGAGACCAAGACGATGTTGGTAAACGGCGTAATAGAACAAGGCAGTGCGAACATAACGCCGCGTTTCCCGAAATGGTATCGAGTCTATCCAAATATCGGCGGCGATACAGTTTGATTTCGGTCGCCACTGACGCACGCGATGAGGGCCTGCATTATACGCGGCCGCGGCCATCGGGAAACTCCCGTTATATTTGTTGATGAGCGAGCTAAGATAGCTAGAGCCAATCGCAATATTCGTGCTAGGCGCCAACAGCTGGGACGATTTTTTTATTTTCAAACCAATTCGCCGGCCCGCCTCACGACCCGTTGCAGGCATCAATTGCATTAAACCCAATGCACCCGCAGAGGAGCGCGCACCAGCATGAAAAGCGCTTTCCGTCCTAATAATTGCGAAAATGACGGCATCCTCAAGGCCGCGTTTTTTCGCATTTTTCGCAATGGCGTCTTGGTGGATAACCGGGAAACGAATATTTACATCGTCATAGGACCGCGCTTTGCCCAAGGTTGCGATGGCTCGATTATGCCAACCCCAACCCGAAGCTATCAGGGCGGCCGTTTCTAGATCTGATTTACCAAAATTTCGGATTGCCCAACGCCATTGTCGATTGGCGTCAATTTGCATGCCGAGCTCAAAAAATTCCTGAGCCCGTCGAATTTCGGGTTTCGCTTTAAAGGCCAAGAGTTCGGATTCGGCGGGTTTAATCGGACGATCGTTGAATTGATAAGCTTGTCCGAGCTTATCGGCTGCAACGAACCCATAGTAATCGCGTTCTGAGGCTAGGACAGAAAAACCCTTTGTGGCCTCGGTATTCTTATCGATTAATTCAGCAGAACGGGCATGCCAGTATTTCCAGCGTAAGCGGCTCGTCTTGGGATCGACAGGTGCGCCACTCGTCCACCGATTAAGTTCTGGCCAGGCGCGTAATTGGATTCCGCGACGCATCCGTAAGGATTCTAAGGTGCCGTCGGCAAAACTATTTTCGACCTGGTCCAGATAAAAAATCTGATTCTTATCTTCCGCTTTGCCCGCTGCGATCGCCAAAATCTTATGGCCCTGATTAACATCGGATGGCGTAAGTTCACCGGCCGCGCTAATTCGAACCCAATGCTTTTCGGCGGCCGAAAAATTCGCTCGCGCGAGCTTTGCTAAGGCATGGAATAACACGTCTTTAGCGATTAAATCCTTTTCAAGCAGGTAAGACTTGGACAGCACGCGGTGAGGATTTGTGTGCGCCTCTAACCAACGAGCGGACCAAGTTTGGGCGCTGCTGTTAGAGAATTTCTTCGCCACATAACGGGCCAAGCCGGGCTGGTTGTTGTTCATTGCCGCGCGAAATCGCTGCCAAATGATCGGATCGTCAAATGCCTCGTGTGTTTCGAAAAAAGAAAAAGCTGGATTACAGGCAGACGGTTGTGATTTTCCAATTGTCCATAAGGGGAGAATTGACCGAAACAAGCCGTCAAATTGTTTCGTATTCAATAAAGCCGTCTTGTGATGGCATTGCAAAGCGATGTCATTTTGCGGTCTGTAAAATCTTAGAAAAACATCCCAGCGCTTAATCGTTGCCAACCACGCGAGCCAGTCTGTGCGTAAGGATTCTGCCGGATAGGTGCCTTCAAAGTCCGCTAAAAATTTTTCTAGAGGCGGATTGTCGGGTTTCTGTAGTTTCGGGCGCAACTCGGCAGCACGTAGGTAAACGTACAACGGATAGGATTCTAAGGCCTTAATTGATTGTTTCGCAGCAGAGATGCGTCCGCTTTTGACCAATTGCCACGCTTGCTTGAATTTGGCGCGATCGGCTTCGAGCTTTTGGTCCGCATAGCTCACCACGCTTAAGCTTGCTAGGAAAAAAGCGAACAGCGCGAGAAAAACCACCTTTGTGCGCGGCAATTTCGCTCGCCTGAAATGGCTCGCGTGCTGTATGCCACAGTGATCGCCGCGAGATTCTTTTGTGATTGGCGATCCCACGGTATGCTGCAACATTTCCTGGCGGTTGATTTTGCTTGATAAAATAACGCGTCTCGTGCTCGCTAAACGATGAGTTCGACATTTCACGGATGCCGCCGCTTGCCAACGGGAGGCAGCAGAGAAAAATCGAGGATATGAGTATTTGCGGCAGAATTTCATCACGCGAGTTCTAATTGTAGTTGATATCAAGTTGATCGGGAGTCGAGATTGACCGAAAAAGAAAACAATCTAAGTGAATTTGAAAGCCTTATCCGAAATCGTCGGACGGTGCATGATTTTGAAGAGCGCGCTGTTTCTTCATCTGAAATTACATCGGCGATTTCACTTGCCCGTTGGGCGCCAAACCATTACCGCACCGAGCCATGGCGTTTTTATTTACCAAGCGGTGAGCAGATTGAGGCGATATGTAAACTCAATGCGGAAATGGTGCGCGGCGCTAAAGGAGAAAAGGTCGCCGAGATAAAATATCGTCGCTGGACAGCGATGCCGGGTTGGCTAGTACTGTGTTGTCCGAAGAGCGACGATGAGATTCGCGAACGCGAGGATTACGCGGCCTGTTGCTGTGCCGCTCATAACATGAGCTTAGTCTTGTGGGCTCGCGGTATCGGTATGAAATGGACAACTGGAGATATCACCAGGGAGCGAGCGTTTTTTGAAATAATAGGGGCGGATTTCAACCAGGAGTTTGTCGTAGGGATGTTCTGGTACGGATACCCCAAAGTGGTGCCGGATCAACAGCGACGGCCTGTGGCAGACATCTTAGTTGAGTTCTCGGGTTCAGACTAAGTTGTTCCAACAAACGATCAGCGTGAATACTGCCGGACGTGGGACCTACGAAATCACGAACGAGGTTCAGGCGCTGGTTCATGAGGCTGCAACGTCGGTGGGTCTTTGCCACGTGTTCGTCGCACACACCAGCGCTTCGCTAACGATCACGGAAAATGCCGATCCCGACGTTAGGCGCGACCTTGAGGTTTTTTTTGCCGATTTGGTGCCAGATGATGACGCGCGCTATGCGCATAGCGCTGAAGGCCCAGATGATATGCCAGCACATGTGAGGTCGGTGTTGAGCCAAACCAATTTAACCGTGCCAATCAGTGGCGCCCGGTTGCTGCTAGGCACTTGGCAAGGCATCTACTTATGGGAACATCGCCAAGGCAAACATCAGCGGCGTGTAACCATCACTATCCAAGACTAGGTGCCGATATCTGCGCCTGGAAATTGCGCTGCGCCAAGCTCGCGTGCGCGAGTTTTTGTTGCTTGGCGAGCCTGCTCGCTGGACAATTCGTTACGCGTCTGTTGATCAACCCAAGTCTGACAGTGCTCCACGATAAAATCTCGCAGAAAGTTTATGTGAGCCGTGTCCGCGTTCAGCGCGGGCACGTAGTGTAAATCGTCGCCACCGTGTTCGTGGAAGATCTCGGCGTTTTGCATGGCGATTTCTTCTAGCGTTTCTAAACAATCCGCAGCGAATCCGGGGCAGATTATGTCCAACCGTTTGACACCGTCTTTCGCTAACGTTGCAACCATTTTGTCGGTGTATGGTTGTAACCATCGTTTCCGACCGACCCGAGACTGAAAGGAAATCTGCCAATCTTTATCGGTAAGTTCCAGGCGGTTTGCGACCTCGCGCGCGGTCGCTTGGCAATGGCAAAAATACGGATCGCCGGCGAGAAAGTACTCCTCTGGAATACCGTGGAAAGACATCAACAAACGTTCTCCTTTGCCATGTGCTTGCCAGTAGTCTTCTAAAGACGAGGCGAGGGCGTCTAAGTAGCGCGTATCGCTGTGATATTCGTTCACGAAGTGTATTTCCGGTACCCAACGCCACTGACTTATTTCTTTACTTACCGCGTCAAACACAGAACCAGTAGTTGCAGCGGCATATTGCGGGTAAAGCGGTAGGATAATGATCTTTCGTACTTGAGCATCACGCAGGCTTTGCAGTCCCGCAGAAATGGACGGTTCGCCGTAACGCATTGCGAGCGCCGCGGTGAAGGTTTCTGGGTGAGTTTGCTCAAGCGCCGACTGAATCGCCGCCACCTGTTGCTTTGATATGTCGAGTAAGGGGGAACCATTAGCGCTCCATACCTGTTGATAGGCCGCTGCCGAACGGCTTGGACGAATTCGTAGAATAACGCCGTGCAAAATCGGCTTCCACAGCCAGTCGGACAATTCGACAACGCGTTTATCTGACAAAAATTCGGCCAGATACTTTCGCACGGCAGTTGGTGTGGGCGCGGCTGGTGTTCCCAGATTGCAAATCAAAACGCCAATCTTAGTTGATTGGCCGTGGATGAATGCCCCGGGGGCGGTATAAGCGCTCATGGTGTCTTATGCTATCGTGGAAATTAGAATCAAACTACGGGTGCCGGTGTCGCGCAATGTATATCAAATCCGAGACTTCAAGTGAATCATATGTCGCAAACGATGGATGCCGCATTACTGAACTCATTCATCCGAAGCATTTTGATTTCAATCTGGGCGATGGTTTGAATTTCTCCTTTGCCGTGGCGGAAGTGGCGGTCGGCGAACAAACTTATCAACATATTCTTGATCAGCACGAAGTCTATTACGTTCTTGCGGGTGTTGGGGAAATGCATATTGATGAAGAGATTGCCGAAATTAACGCGCGGGAAGCGGTGTTAATTCCTGCGGGTAGTGTTCAATGGATAAAAAACATCGGCGATTGCGTTTTGCGGTTCGTCGCCGTTGTTTCTCCGCCTTGGACCGCAGAAGGTGATCATCGGATCGCATGAATAGAACCGCAAAACTAAGGTGGGTTGAGCAAGATACGCGTGGGTTTTTTAAACGATAGAAATATCGCAATTAAGCCCACACACAGTACGGCGATGGCGGCAAGTATCCCGCCATTGACTATCAGTAGCCAATTGAAAGCGTAATCAATATTCAAAACCTCACGGGCAATCAGCCAGGTACACATCTGGGCTGCGGTGGCGCCTGCTACGCCAGAGATGATGCCGATAATTAAAAATTCTGCTGCGTGCAGGCTCATTGTTCTGAACCGAGACCCGCCGAACGTCTTAATTAAGGCGGTCGATAAATTGCGTTCTTGTTGAGTGGTATGGATAGCAGACACAAGCACTAGGCCACCGGCGAGTAGTGTGAACAACGCGACAAACTCGATTGCTGTGCTAGCCCGGTTCATAATTTTTCTGACTTGTTCGATAAGCGCCGACACGTCGAGTGCTGTGACACTCGGAAAGTTCCTAACGAGTTCGGCCATCACGTGATCATTGTTTTCAGGTAGGTGAAAACTGGTAATAAATGTTGCCGGAAAGGGCTCCAATAAGGTTCGAGTCCCTTCAACGAAGAAATTCACACCCATGGTTTCCCATTGCACGGTCCTTATGCTGGTGATTTTTGCTGTTAGATTTTCGCCAGCCGCAGCGAATTCAATGACATCACCAAGTGCGAGGCCCAGCGTTTTGGCGATGTCCTTTTCAAAAGATAGCTCTAAATCGACGCTATTTTCTGCCCAGTACTTACCGCCGACAACTTTATTGTCAGGTTTTAATTTTTCTGAATAAGATAAATTGAATTCTCGGTTCGCCAAACGTTTTGCCCGTGGGCTTTGGTAATCTTCCAGTTGCATCGGTTTATCGTTAATCGATACTAATCTCGCCCGGGTCATTGGGTAGAACTTTGGGGCTGCCAAATTGTGGGCGCGAAAAAATGCTGCCAACGCTTGTTTTTCGTCAGGCTGAATATTGATTAAAAACTGATTTGGCGCGGATTCCGGGAGTTGTTGTAACCAACTGTCGAGCAATTGATCGCGAACTAAAGTCAATGTAAACAGCGCGCTGAGTCCAAGCGCTAATCCTGCTATTTGTAATTGGGTCAGGACTTTTCGACGCCATAAATTATTGGCCCCAAAACGACTAGCGAGGCCCAGCCGGTGACGCGCACGATACATCAACCCTAATAAGGCTTGACCAAAAAAAGCCAGTAAAATCATTGCCATTACAATGCCTAACGCGACCCAGGCGGAAAGCCGCCAAGCTTGCGGATCCCAAGGTGTGATAAGCAAAGTCGCTATTAAAGCAAACAAGATTAACAAGCGGCCGTTTGGTTTACTTCCATTCGTGCTCGCTCGCAAAATTGACGCCGGCGCAATATTGGGGAGCTGGAGCAAATACGGCAAGGCAAAACCCAGGCTTGCAATAAGACCCACGAACACTGCACGTGCAGATCCCAAAAGTTTCGCTGGCGGTAAGTCGCCCTGCACCCAGCCAGTAATAAGCAGGCCCACCGAGTGCTGGGCAAGCAGACCTAATGACACCCCAATTAAGAGGCAAACGAGCGTTAGGATGCCCAGTTCTTTCGCAAAATAAATGAACACCTGCCTGCGGGAGGCGCCCAGCACCCGTAGTAGCGCGCAAGGTTTTGCATTTTTTGACGCGTAAGCGCGCGCGGCGAGCGCAATGGCCACCGTTGATAATATGATGGCTGTGAGTACCGCCAGATTTAAAAAATGGCCTGCGCGATCGATTGCGCTGCTTACTTCGGGCCGCGCTTCGTCGGGTGTGCGCAAGCGATCGCTGTCTCGCAGCGTTAAATTCTCTACGAAATCCGACACCGATTCTTCTGAACCCGCAAGGAGTAGCGCGTTGGTGACGCGGCTACCCGGCAAAATTAACTTAGTTGACGCTAAATCGCGCTCATTCATCAACACCCGAGGCGCCATATTGAACAGGCTGCCGGCGCGATCTGGCTCCACTTGGACGAT
>JBCCFA010000195.1:0-7984 GCA_039029975.1 Pseudomonadota bacterium | reverse complement strand
TTTACCAGGCACCATAGAAAACCTGATGGCCGGACGCCGCGCCGAAATTTTGGGTTGTGGCTTGATTGAGCGTTCGGGTGAGGGCGAGCGCTTCATGTCGAAAGCGAATGCGCTGCTTGCGAATTCGGACTTTGCGCGGGTTGCTCATCGTTTGCAAGCGAAGTATGCAAGTCAAAATCATCAAACGGCGAGTGAGGTCATGTACGACAGTATGGGATTATCCTAGACTCAAGCACTATATATTGTGTAGCGCTCCCTAAATCAGCTACTATGGTCAGTCCTCACGGACGGAGTGCATATCCGCTACACCGAAAAAGTCTAGTAAATGCAATGATTTAGCTAGATTTTATCCAGTAAATTATTATACTAGTAGCTGTTCGCCAATTGTTCTTTCAGAGTGTCGTGAGTTATCACATCCATCAACACTGCAAAATCTATTCGGTAAGCGCGATAAAAACGTGCGCACTCGTCCTTGCGTGCTGTCTTATTGCCGCCAATACGGTTGCTCAAGAATTACCCACGCCAGGCACCGTCAAAGAACAGTTCAAACAACAGACACCGTTGCCGTCAGATTCATCGACGCCTGGCATTGATAGCGGTAGTCAACCCGCTAAGCCAGGGATACCAACTGGCGGCAAGGCGATCCTCATTAAGCGCTTCGAAATTTCTGGCAACAGCGTCATCGGTGACGCCGAACTAGACGCAATCGTTGCCC
The DNA here is from genome assembly GCA_039029975.1 of Pseudomonadota bacterium. GTDB lineage: Bacteria > Pseudomonadota > Gammaproteobacteria > JBCCFA01. The sequence continues at coordinate 7,269 of JBCCFA010000195.1, read as the reverse complement.
CATTCGAGGGCCGCTCGCTAACCTTGTTCGAAATTTACGAAGTCGCGGACACCCTTACCAATCATTACCGCGACCAAGGCTATTCGGTGGCAAGCGTCACCGTACCTGCCCAGAAGGTCAGCTCGGGGATTGTTCTACTAGAAGTGATCGAAGGACGTATAGGGCAGGTCGACGTTGCTGGCAATCCAATTTATAAAGACACATTTTTGGCTCGACGGGTTCAAGAAATTCAACCGGGCGCCATTATCAGTGAGCAGTACTTAGAGAACGATTTACTGCGTTTGAACGATCTCCCGGGTTTGAGTGCACAAGCAGTCGTGAAACCGGGCGAAAGCTTTGGCGAATCGAACTTGGTGGTGCAAACGGAAGGCGACAGATTCGAATATGCCGCGCGTTTTAATAACTACGGACGAACGTCTATCGGCGAATGGAAGGTTGAAGGCGACATGGCGATTAACTCGCCACTTGGTATTGGCGATCGCATAGATTTAGGTATTGTGCACGCAGAGGGTGGCATGTTGAATTATTTCAGCGGCCGCTACAGCATACCCGTGTGGCATCACGGTACTCGAGCGTCAGCCTACTTCAGCCGTTACGACTACGTCGTGGATAGCGACGAACTACCCATCGGCTTTGAAGGATTAGATCTCAGTGGTGATGGAGACAACTTTGGCATCAGCGTTATCCATCCATTCATTCGAACACGCAACGAGAATTTGTTCGTTGGTTTAGCTTTCGACCGCGCAATTACCCGACAACTCACCCGTAGCATCGGCTTGAAAGAAAAAAACGACATTGGCGTAATGCGTTTATCGGCCATTTATAGTCGAGTTAACGCAAATAACTCCTTCAGTACCTTAAGTGGGATCTTCTCAACGAATTTCGATGAAAACGAGCGGGACCCGGTTACCTTTCAACCGGAAAACAGCGCGCAAACTGCCAAGCTTGAGATCCAAGCGTCGCACTTCCATCCATTCAACGACTTGTGGTCGGTTTATGGCAAATTCACTTGGGTCGGCTCGATAGATCAATTGGTTGACGTGGAGAAATTTCGAATTGGCGGGCGTGAAAGTGTTCGTGGATACGCTTCTTCTGAACTGTCAGGTGACGGTGGTTACGCGGTCACATTAGAGTTGCAACGTCGTTTTGTGTATGCACAGACGATGCCGTCACGCGCCTTTCTGTTCTTCGATTCCGGCACGGTGACGCGAAAAAATTCAGCGCTGATCGGGCTTGCGTCTAGCGAATCGATTAGCGGCGCAGGCATCGGCTTAGAAACATTGGTGACACCCCAATATCGGTTAAATTTGGAGCTGGCGAAGCAAATCGGCTCGCAAGAATCGGTCGATGGACGTGATGGATTACGCATTTGGGCCGGTCTAAATGCAAATTTTTGAGAATTAACAGGACTTAGCGTGAAATATTTCCTTGTGAGCGCGAATTCTCTCTTTAGCATGGGACTGTGGTGTTCCGCCTACGGGCGTGCATCGAGGCTCTGCGTCTATTAAGTCGCGGGTTGGTTTGGGTTTTCTTATAAGTGGTCACTATGAAACGCGACAAACAAACGAATAAAGAGCGGACAGCATTTCGATTGCGACCTTTCAGTCGGGCGCTGTTGCAGCGGTTTTGGCGCTTACAGTCCAAGCGGGCTTTTGCTCGCGCCGGGTGGGGCGCGCTCGCCGCCATGCCTGGTCTCACGATGGCCGGGCCGACAGGCGAATCTGTTGTTGCGGGGAACGTGAACGTTGCGCGCCCGAACGCGAACGCTACCCAAATAAATCAAACCAGCCAAAACGCGATCGTCAATTGGAGTACTTTCTCCATCGGTGGCGACGAATTTGTCCTCATTCAACAACCGAACAGTTCATCTACCATCTTAAACCGTGTCATCGGCTCTCAGCAGTCAACGATACTCGGGCAGCTGCAGGCAAACGGCAGAGTTTTCTTAGTTAACCCGCAAGGTGTGTATGTTGGCCCCAACGCGTCGCTCGATGTGGGTGCGCTAACGCTTAGCGCGCTGGATATTAAGGACGAAGATTTTCTTGCCGGTAATTATGTGTTCAGCGGTACGCCGGCGAATGGTGTGGTTGAAAATGCAGGCAACATCAATGCCCAAGCTGGCGGCTTCGTCGTACTCGCCGGTGATTACGTCAACAACACGGGTGTGATTACTGCCACGCTTGGTACTGTCGTGTTGGCCGCAGGCGAGCAAGTCACACTAGACATTGATAACGACGGTCTAGTCGGTTTCGCCGTTGATGAAGCTACGGTCGCGGACCTCGCCGGTGTCGAAAACGTGGGTCAAATTATTGCGGATGGCGGCAGGGTCGTCATGACAGCCTCGGTTGCGAATGATTTAGTCGCTACGGCTGTTAACAACGAAGGGCTGGTGCGCGCGCATCGAATTCAAGAACAGGGCGGTGAGATATTCCTAAGTGGTTACGGCGGCGATGTGATCAACGCTGGCGTAATCGACGCTGCGGGTGAAAGCGGTGACGGTGGTCGCGCTATTGTTTACGGTGACGAAGACGTTGTGTTAGAAGCCGGTAGCCAGATCATAGCGACCGGCAGCGGGCAGTCTTCGGGCGGCACGGTGCGCGTTATTGCCAATGGTGATCTAAATTTCAAACGCGACGCCGAAATCAGCGTTGGCGATCGGGGTTTTGTTGAGCTGAGTGGTCACGAAGGTCTCAAAATACGCGGCGATGCAAACATTGGTCAGAGCGGTACGCTACTCATAGATCCCGCGGTTTTGACAATTGAAAACGACAGTGACTCCCCGGATTACGGCGGAGCCTGTATCGATAGTGGTAGTGCGTGTGTCGGCAAGGGTTTTATAGAAGGGCAGTTGAACAGCGGCAATCGAGTTGTGCTCGTAGCCGATACAGAAATCAAATCGGCGGGTGGCCCCTTTACCATCTCTGCGTCAGGTTCCGAAGGCGGCGGTGGCAGTGGCACATTGGAGATTCGTAACGCTGTGGTTACATCGTCGGAAGGTGGCTCTGTCGACTGCTCGTTCGGCGTCTGTTTTCCTGGCGGCGGGACGTCAGCAAGTCTCGCGCCGACGCCAACTGGCAACATCAACCTAAGCGACGTCAACATCAATATATTAGGTGATTTCATCGCCTCCGCCGGGACCTCGATTGGTAACGTTAACTTAGGCAGTATCCGCGCCGGTAACGTGAATATCACAGCGGGTTCGAACGGCGGCGATATCAATGTGGGTCCGACGGTCGCCACGGGATCGTTCTTCGGATCCCCTTCACTGGCGTTAGCAGCGCCGGGCGGCGGAATAGGTATCGCGGCGGCGAGTACCGACCTAAATTTAACGGCGCTGGGCGGCGATGTGAACATTAACGGTAATGTCACATTAACCGGTGACAGCACCACCACGATCGATATTAAAGCCGATCCCTTTGGTGGTAACATCAACATCAACGGCGACGTGATGACCACCACGTTCATCGGCGGCGATGGTACGGGGGACGCGCTAATCCGAATGGAAGCCCGCAATACGACTGTCAACGGAAACATCACTGCGGTGGGGCCAACTGGCGCACTGATAGATATCGGCGGATCGAATCCGAATAACATTAACATTGCAGGCACTGCACGAGCGATCGCTTCGTCTGGGGCGGCAGGCGTACAGATCGATGGCGACGGTACAGTTAATGTCGGAGGCGTATTTGCGCAGGGTAGTTCTGCATTCGCGGACTTACGTGGTGGCAATCTCACCTTCGGCGCGATTAATCTCAGTGCACCGAGTTTCGCGTCTTTTGCCGCAGTCGCTACCAACACACTTACTGCCAACGGCCTTATCAATATCACAGAAGGTGGCGGTGGTCTTGCCGCGGCTCGATTTGCTGGCAATTTGGTGACGATTAATGGTGGCATCAATGTTAATGCTGGTGCCGGCGGTGATGCGAGAATAGCTTTCGGCAGTTCAGAGGGCATTCCGGTAGGCAACCTGGTAGTGAATCAGCAGGTTGTGGCTAATGGTGGCGCTAGCGATCGCATCACGCTTGGGGTGACTAACGGCGCCCGTACGAATGGCAATGGCTTACTCCGTGCGGAAGAGATTCGAATATTCACTATGGGCGGTGCGCCAAATATTGATCTTGATACGCGGGCGAGCGATATTAAATTTGAAAATTTTGGTGGTGCGCCAAACCTGATTTTAAATAACAGCTCGCTTGTTGGGCCAACCAATATTTCGTTTTTCAGCGGCGCAGAGAACTTCCGCTCAGCGACGTTCTTGACCAATAACAATATCAATTTTTTAGATGCGTTCACTGCCGACAATTTGCTTGTTGGTGCGCCAAATGGCCGCGTGAATTTTCAGGCGCCCGTATTCATTACTGGTGCAAACCCCGTTGCTCCAACTGCGACAGATCTTAATTTGTTCCAAACCTTGGCGAGCAGAGGTTTAACACCGCCCGGCGCGGGGCCTAGCGTGCAAATTTTAGGTGGTAACGGCATCAACATTCAAAACCCGTTCGTGCTTGGCGGGCCTAACCCTTACATCAAGTTATTTAGTGGCGCCGGGTTTAACACGCCAGGCATTACAACCGACGCCCCAAACGTGCTCGCCGCCTTCAACCCCATTAATCTTGCTTCGCCAGTATTTTTTGGTGACCAGGCGCAACCATTTCCTCCCGGCGCATTTGCTTTATTTAATGACGTGAACATTCAAGGTTTACCCGACGGACCGGGGACAACCGTGGTTATTGGTGAGCGCGCTTTGAGTGTGCCTTTCTTGAGCGGACCTGTGACAATTGGTCCAGGCCAGATTGATTTGGGTGACCGCAACATGTTCATCATCTCTAGCGGGCAGGTCACAGGTGATGATTTAGTTGTGACTAATGGGATATTCGAAATTATTGGTTTAGCGGCAACCAACAACTTCTTTCAGATACCTATCATTAATGAATTCGATGAAGTTGACAATGACGAAGAAGCCGAAGAGGACGACCAATTACCCATAGCCGACGGTGACGGCGGTGGTGACGATGAAGGTAACATCACTGAAGAATCAAATTCGGAATCGATGGAGTGCGCAGCATGATGATGTTTTGCGCAAACCTTAGTCGTATGCGAACGCTGGTCTTACTTTGCTTGATGCTAGGCGGTTGGTTTAGCGCAGCAAACGCGGCCGAGGCGGGTAAAGTTGTCTCAGTGGCGGGGCGCGCGGCGGCCGCTACGCTAGACGGTGACATTCGCAACCTTGGCAGCGGTGGGCAAGTAAATACCGGTGACACGGTCGTGACGAGTCGCAACAGTTACGTGCGATTAAAATTGGTGGACGGTGCCTCGGTAATTCTCAGACCGAACTCGCGTTTTCAAATCGAGGATTACAAGGTTGCTGATAATGATGCTGATAATCGTAGCGTGTTCAATCTGATTAAAGGCGGTTTTCGTGCGGTCACCGGATTAATAGGCAAACGCAATCGCAGGGGCGTGCAAGTTCGCACGGCGGTAGCAACGATTGGTATTCGCGGCACAAACTGGGAAGTTGTCAGTTGCGCTGGCGGCAGTTGTGGGGCCAATCCTGACGGAGATTATTACACCGTTTACGAAGGTGGCATTACCGTGAGTAACAACACCGGTACCCTTGATATCAATCCCGGTGATTATGGTTACATCGCAGGTCCCGATGCCGCACCCCAAGGTATTCCTGAGAACCAGGCCGATCCTCTTATCGATGGTCAGCTACCGGATCCCGCCTGTAATTAATTCCGCCGTTTCTACAAAATAGAAGTGGGGGTTTTGTGAGCAGCGGACCAGAGATTCCGGCGCCTGCTGGATATTCGAATCCCGTTCCTTTCGATCGAAGCAAACACCGTGGCTTGGGCATCCCACCAGAGGCAGCCGGATTCGCCTCAAAGCTGCATGCCATCTACCTCACTCATGTGGAGATCCCGAGAGCCGCACTCGACTACCCGGTCGTGTTTGTTCGCGAACAAGCAGGAGATGTTGCGCCGGTCGCGTTAGTTGGCGTTGAACAGCACAAAAACCTCTTTTGTACCTCAAAAGGACAATGGTCGACTGGGCGCTACGTACCGGCTTATGTCCGACGTTACCCGTTTTTTCTGGCGCGCATAAAGGACAACGACACTAACAGCTTAATATGCGTTGATGCCAAGGCTTTAAGTGAATCCGCGTCGCCTTTAGTGAACGAACGCGGTGAAACAACAGAGGCGTGGGCCCCAATTGAGAAACTAATTCAACACATGGATGTGGAAACGAAAAACACTCAGACTTTTTGCGCTCGATTGAATGAGCTCGATTTATTAGAGACATTCGATGCCGACTTTCATCCGAATTCAGCCTCAATGCCAAATGCTTCCGAGTTGCCGAAGCCGCAAAGAATTAATGGCCTACTGCGTGTCAGCCGTAAAGCGCTTGAACGACTATCCGATGAAAATCTCGGCGCGCTCGTTAGAGACCAATCGCTCGCGAAAATTGAATCTCATTTAAATTCCTTGCACCGGTTCGAAACCTTGCTGAACCTTTATGCGGTGGCGGCAAGCAAATCACAGTGAGAACTGCTTAGCGCCTGAGAAAGGACCAAAGCACAGCTTGGTTTAAAGCTGGCTGCTAGTGTTTCCCATGGCTCGATAATAGGCCATTTGCAGGTATACTGTGCGGCCAATGGGCGTCGAACTAAAACTTACCGATACTGAACTACCAGTCTCCCCTATCTTCGTCGATTTTTTGCGGCATATTGTTGAAGATACCCCGTTTGAGGAAGCGCAGTGGGGCGACCAGCTGAGCGAGACGATGTTGTCCGATCAGCGGCGAATCATTGAGCAGGCGCCCGAAAATGCGAAACGGGCGTTAGCGACGGAGAAGGGACAGCGTGCCATCGGACGAGCATATGAATTGTTGCTGTCGCTGATGACCGGCGATATCGATGCAATCAAAGATATTCAACTACGTTTTCACTTCATCAATGTGATTGGCATTCCGCGCAACGGTGGATCCTATCTCACTAAAGAAATTTATCGCTCGCTAGATTATGACCCGAGTCGCGTGCCTAACGTAATCGCGCACGATGGATTTCCCGACGCGGGGCCATTCCGTTTCGAAAAAGGGTTGAACAGTTGGGTGAGTAGCCTGCAAACCATGGCGGAATACCTCACCATGGTAGAAATGTATTTTGGTAACAACAAACCCGTCTCTGGCAAAATCCCGGTGCCGAAAAAGCTCCTGAAAGGCACTTATGCGGGCGGTTTTTTTCATCATATATTGGGTCAAGCAGTAGAAAAT
>JBCCFA010000194.1:0-7991 GCA_039029975.1 Pseudomonadota bacterium | reverse complement strand
GTTTGTCTTCCCAAATTGCAGGACCTTTGTTTTGATCCCACATTACTCGCAGTCGATCGCCGGCATTTTTGATTGATTCGGGATCGTATTCCCATAATAGTTTGCCGGTTTTCGCATCAACGGCACGCGCGACGGAATAACTGCCGGTGAAATAAATCACGCCATCGACCACTAACGGTGTAGCAACTAATGATCGATCCTTTGGCAAATCCAGTGACCACACCATGCCGAGTTTAGATACGTTTTCGTTATTTATTTCTGTTAATGGACTGAATCTTTGTTCCGAGTAATTTCGGCCGAACGCGGGCCAATCGCTGCCGTCTCCGACTGCAGAAAGCACGGTGTCGTCAATGACCTTCGGTGAGGCAATGGCGCACATCGGCAAAAAAATCAATAGGAAGGGCAAACGGTGAGAATTTCCAATCATTTTTTTCATCCAATCTGTGATGCTATTGGTCCGGCAATGCGGGAGAATATTAACATGGTGGGGATACCGCGTTTAATCACTGGTTAAATCAAGAAAAGAGGATGGAGGGATTAAAATATCGTCTAACTTGAATAATTTTTCGAAACTTATTCGCCTAAAAAATCTAGACACTGCAAATGGTTTTGTAATTGCAAAGCAAATACGAGTCGATAGAAGCAGATTATAGAAATACCAGATTTGGCCAAGATTCGATGATCGGCGTTCGCTTCAACTTCGTCGATAGACCATTTATTACGATGGGTCCGCCGCGCTACTCCGTGCCCGTCAATTCCACATCTTGCGAATATAGGGGTTTGCCCCCTACGTCGAACCTATTTCGCTAGCTCCGGTCGGGCAGCCGTTCTATCTGCTAGCCGTCGAACTTGTCGAGATAGCTAATAGCCGGCGGCGCAGTGAGATAGGGACCGAGTTTATCCATCAAGCCAGTTTCCGTACGCCAAGAAAGATATTTTTCCTGATGTCCGCGCGAATCCCATATTTCATAGAACAACACACGACCAGGTGTATCCTGATCTTTCCAGATATCAAACAATTGGCAACCGTCATAGGCTCGCGTATCTGGCGCAATGTCTTTGACGAAAGCCAGAAATTCGTCAACCTTTGCAGGCTCGATGGAAAGATCAATGGTAACCGCTGTAGTCATAATTATGCCTCCTTTACTGGTGGCTTTCGGAAATTCGAGTCAGCGCAAATAATATCTGCTGTATCGTTGGAACAAAAGGATTATCGGCTAGACCTAGCACTCGATTAGCATTTATTTCACGAACGAATGATCCCCCAATATCGTAACCCGCGTCTACCCGCTTTTTTCAAATGAAAATAAGGCGTGCCTTCTTTGCTGACTCATTAGGGTAGGGAACTAGATGGCTATTGAGATGTGGGAGCAAATACCACGCCGCGATGTCTGCATGTCCCGCCCATTCACATATTAAACTGTCACTTAACGTACTGATTCGTGTCCATCTTGCATCAATCCATTCGCCTGTTGCGTAGCATCATTAGATCATTTATCGCGGTCTAACAGATTAGTTCTCACCTTTACGAAAAACACAATCGCCTTCGAACCAGGTTTCAAGCACTTGGGTTGCCGCGATTTCGCACGATTCAATTGCGAACAAATTTCTGTCTAAGACGATGAAGTCGGCGGATTTTCCTTGGATCAAGGATCCTGTTTGATGGTCGCGCTTAAGCGCACGGGCACTATCCAACGTAAACATTGATAGCACCCGCTCCAGGTTAATGGCCTGCTCTCCCCACAGCTTCGGACCAGATTTCTCGCCGGGTGATCTGCGTGTAACCATGGTCTCGATACCGATCCAGGGATCCATCGATGCAACAGCAGCGGGCCAGTCCGACCCTGTGAGTACAGGTGCGTTGGTGTCGAGCAAATCACGGATTGGCCAATATTGTCGACCGCGTTCGCCAAGCGCATTTACAACACTGTCATTAATTGGGGAGGGGTACCAAATATAGGGTGATAGATCAGCCACCGTATTGAGACTCGCGAATCGCGGAATATCTGTTTCATCAACGAAGCCGGCGTGCGCTAGCTCGTGGCGCAAATCATTGCGTCCTGAAATTTCATGCGCACGCTCAATTGCGTTTAATGCGACGCGTACCGAACGATCGCCCGCCGTATGTATTTTCACGGTAAAGCCTCGCGACTCTAGCTCCGCAATATCGTTAGTCAGCGTGGTCTCGTCGACATGTAACCAACCGTCGTGGTCCGCATCGAATCCCTCGCCCGGAAGATAGGGCTTTAACATCGCAGCAGTACGCGCGGTTGTTGGCACCCCATCCTCATAGATTTTGACGAAACGCGTCTCGACACGTTCACTCGCATAGGTATCTCGAAGCAACTCAAGTTGATCGTAGTCGAGCGGCTTAGATCGAGCGCCATACGGGGTTGTGATAGACGCGGCAACATATACTTTAAGCTCGCCGTCTTGATCAGCTGAATGGTATGCCTTTAATAGCGCTTCGCTCGCGTCGGCGTCATTCACGCCAACAACACCGAAGCCGTGCGCAATGCGCATCATTTCGCGAACACCAGCCCGATATTGCTCGGCGGTCCAATCCGGGATCCGCGCCCGCGCTTCGACATCCGCTTGCTCAAGCAGTAATCCGTTGGGTGTGACGCCATCTGCTTCCCGCACAATACGGCCACCCGCAGGATCCGGTGTATCGCGGTCTATCCCTAAAGCAGCGAGCGCGCTAGAGTTGGCAACGCCGTTGTGGCCAGAGTCGTCGCGCAGGTAAACCGGTTGGCCAGAAACGATATTATCTAGCCAATCTCTCGGCGAAAAATCACTTGGCCGATCGAATAAACCGCTTCCCCAGCGCCCACCGATAATCCATTCCCTGCTTTTCGAATTTTTCACCGATCTCGATACGATCTCAGTGATCGTATCCAGGTCGTCGGTGAAGCCGATACGCGCGGTGAATAAAGTCGCAATGGCGCCTTTTACTGGATGGCAATGTGCATCGATGATGCCGGGCATAACCATTCGATCGTTAAGGTCGACCCGTTTCGTATCCGATTTGATTAGGGCGTCTAAATCGGCGCTTGCACCAATAGCAACTATTCTGCCGTTCTCGACCGCCATCGCCTCAACCACGGGTTGTTCGCGATCCATTGTGTGAATTCGCCCGTTAATAAAAACTGTGTCGGCTGTTAAATTCGTCATAAATAAGTGCTGTTACTTGAGGTGCATACTAGGCATTGCAATATATTGAACATGATTATTGACTAACCGCGGCGTCGTTCCAGAATAATGGAGTCGATACCTTTTTCATATCAAGGACTCGAACAACGGTCATTCAAAACAACTCTCAACTAGGTTTCACCCAAACGTTTAAATCTAGGTGGACGCTTATCGACAAAAGAACTCACACCTTCCTTAAAATCTTCGCGCGCTAATGACTCATCCATCCACCGGTTAGATTCCGTCATTGCTTCAGCGAGCTGCATGTTTAGGTGTCGATACACTTGCGCTTTCATGACCTTTAAAGAGGTTGGTGACGCGACCGCGGCGAGTTCTTTAATGTATTCAACAGCCGCTTGCTGCGATTCACCTTGGTCGACTAAGCGTTCTGCGATGCCTAACTCCTTCGCTTCATCACCATTAAATTTTCGCGCGCTCCATAACAAATCTAATGCTCTCCCGGGGCCAATCATGCGTGGTAACAACCAGCTCGACGCGTGCTCGGCGATTAATCCACGCTGAGAAAATGCGGTGGTGAATTTTGCTTGACGCTCAACAATACGCAAATCACATAGCAGGGCAAAACAAAACCCTAATCCCGCGCACGGCCCATTGATAGCTGCGATTAATGGTTTGGTAATTGATAGCATGTAAGTGAAAGTGACTCGAAAATTCTCTCCCATGGCAGGATCGCCTGGGTCAGCGTCGAACTGCGTCAAATCTTCACCAGCGTTACTGTCCCCTTCCGCAGTTGCACTGAGTCGTTGCATATCCGCGCCTGCGCAAAATCCTCGTCCTGCGCCTGTCAGCACAATACCAACAACGCGCGAATCTTGCTCCGCCGCCGCCAACGCGTGCTTCAGTTCCGCCTGCATTCGATGGGTTATAGCGTTCAGAAAATCGGGACGATCCATCGTGATGATCGCAACCGGATCTTTTACTTCGTAATGGATATCTTGATACATTAGGCACGGTCTCCTTTTAGTTACCGCTAACATTTAAGCTTTCGATCATTATGCGCATTACAAGGTAATTTCGTGGTCATATCAACTTTACAACCTACGTTTACAGCAGACCACTAACGCCAACTTCCGACGACAAATTAAATCCGTGGAAAAATTGACGGCGATTGGTATTGATATTGAAAATCTATTAGCGATAGTGTGCTGATTCAGGACAAGCTCATGACAATTCAGTTACGCCAAGTGTGCTTAGTTGCACACAAACTTCCACCCGTAATCAACCAGCTTACCGGGATACTTGGCTTGAACACGTGTTACGTCGACCCAGAGGTCGCCGAATTCGGTTTAGAGAACACACTGCTGCCAATTGGTAGAAACTTTTTGGAAGTCGTCTCTCCAATAAAAGTAAACACAGCCGCCGGGCGGTACTTGGAGCGCCGTCAGGGCGATGGCGGATATATGGTTATCACGCAGGCAGATACTCTAGAAGCCCAGCGCAAAACGCGAAAAGCAGCACTGGATAACGGCGTGCGAGTTGCCCACGAATGGGAACGTAATGGCTGGCGCGGTTGTCAGTTGCACCCACGAGATATGCAAGCGGCATTTTTAGAGATTGAACATGACGTTGTTTCAGATTTTCAAGGTCATTGGATGCCCGCCGGTGGTGTGGGCTGGGAAGATAAAGTAAAACAGGATGTGGCGATTGATTTTCTCGGCGTTGAATTACAAAGTGACGATCCGTTAGCTACCGCAGATCTCTGGAGTGCTGTGCTAGGTGTACCAGTATTACGCGAAAAAGATATTTTTAAGCTAACACTCAATAATGCCTATTTACGCTTTGTCGAGACAACGGACGGACGCGGCCCCGGCCTAAGCGGCGTTGATGTCTTAGTTAACGCCGTCGACGAAATCATTGCACGCGCACGGGAAAGGCAATGCGACGCGACGGGCTCGACAGTCACTATCTGCGGGACGCACTTTTACCTTCATGAAGCTTGACTAGAGAACGCTGCACACGACCAGAGAGAGATAAGACGGCCAAACAGACCTCAAGCAGCCGGCTTTGGTTCAACGTCGCACGAGAAACAAGAACCCACTTGATTGAGAGTCTGTAGAAAAGCTCAGCATCAGAACCAACTACAAGTGCTAGAAGTACAACCCAAGCCGATCACCCACCCTAGTGAATTGCCCGCTACCAATCTAAATAACAATTATCTTGAATTTGAATCCTACAATGGCGCCCACGTTACTATTGCAGCGGTATAAATTGTGACCCATACAAAGGGAATCACTAGATAACCCATTACATCGCGCGCCTGGATTCTTACCCCAACACCCATTACCGGTAAAATTGCTAATAGGAAAAATGGTTGCAGGAGGTTACTGGATGTTTCGCCGTAAGCCACCGCCATGGCGATCCGAGCGATGTATTCTTGCGTCTGCATAGGCGAAAGGTCGGCGGCTAGCGTTTTTGCCGTTTCTGTCATCGATGGCCCAAGTACCGCCCATTCACCGCCCGCCGACGGGATAGCCATGTTAATCAACGCCCCACTCAATTGCGCTACGAACGGAAAAGTTTCAAGGGTTGCATTAGCAGCCAACCAAAAGGCCGTCGCTTCCGCCAGACCAGTAAACATCATTATGCCCATAATGCCGGCATAAAAGGGATATTGAAAAATGATCCCCGAGACATTGGCGCAAGCCCGCCGCATCGCGATGACATAACGTATTGGCGTTCGGTGGAGCAACAGGCCGATATTAATGAATACAAAAATCATGATGTTGAGGTTTAGATCAAAACCATTTTTCCAGAAGTAATCGCCGATGAACCAAAAGCCGGCACCCACAACTACCCAGGCGAGCAGGGACGAGTTGTTCAACCGATCGGATAATTCACGCCCGCTCAACTGCATTGCGATAGCTTCTTTTTCAATACTAAGCATATCTACCGCGTCAGCCTCGCGGAGATCGTTAATCGTGGCAGGATTTTCGTGGCGCGGCCGTAAGAAATAAAATAGCGCAGGCATGGTCAAGAAATAGGTCGCCATCTGTAGCCAGTTCATCGTACTACCTAGAGTCAGTTCGATTGGCACCGTTTGGTTGAGCACCCCAGTTTCGACTAAGAAATTTCCTTCCGTGTTGAGCACCAGAGGAATTGAAGATGACAATCCACAGACCCAGACGATTCCCGCCCCATAGGCGCACGCAGTAAGGTAAGCATAATCAACGCCCTTTACTCGGCCGGCCAACTCACGCGCAAGCACCGCGGTGAGTACCGCCCAACCCCAGCTCACTAATCCAAATACGCCGCCGACAACACCCACAATGAAGTACACGCTGCCAGGGCCTCGCGCGAGAAGCGCCGCGCGATCAATCAAGCGGCCAATCGTTGGTGAGAGCGCAATGGCAAATCCAGTCGTCAGCAATAGCACTACCTGCATGCCGAATTCGAGCAAGATCCAAAAGCCCTTGTACCAGGCGTCCACCACTTGTTTGGGTCTGGCGTCGGCAAAAAGCAAAGCTAACGACGCAACCACAATCGTTAAGATCAGCGCGAAAACAAATGAATCTGGGATTAGACGACGCAAGTGCCTCGCCAATACGGCGCCAACTTGTTGTAACACGTGATTTTCCTCGGCAAACGTTGAAATTAAATGGTATCGATACCGCCTTCCTAGGCGTCTCTATAATTTATTTGCCATATTGCAGCTGAACGATCGTAAAAAACAGTTGCCAGGTAGTTAGACTAAATTACCAATTTCAACAACTATTCAATTGAAATCAAAAAGACTGTCTTGGTGATGATTAAAATTTAGGTGTTATCTCTGAGTACTTGCGCGCTCGGTTCACCTGGATGCAGAGCAACACCCGTGTGCCGGAACATACTTTACGATAATCGATCTCGATAATTTTCTAGCAACGCACGGCTGATCACGACGTTTTGAATGTCGGTAGTTCCATCGAGCGTATGGGCAATCTTTACGTGCTCAAATAAGCGCGGCAACGCGCTGCTACGTTTAAGCCCATTCGAACCCAGTTGCCCCATACAAACATCGAGCCCCTTTAGCGCCGCTCTGGTGGCGAATTTTTTCGCGTGCGCTGCTTCGGTGCTTGCCCTACCATGCCGATCGAGTAGGCTCGCCGCTTCGTAACTCATCAATTTGGCAGCGTGTAGGTCGGTCGCGACCTCAGCAAGCTGCCACTGCAACCCTTGAAAGTTTGCAATCACTTCGCCGAACGCTTTTCGAGTGGTCGTGTACTCAAGCGCGATTTCAAGACCTGAAGCCAATGCACCGCAGCACATCGCCGCTACATTAATTCGAGCCAAATCAATTACTGACAATGCCGCACGCATCCCGTTGCCTGGCGGCACAACCATACGCTCGCCGGCCAAAATAACGTCGTTGAAACTGACCTCGCAGATATTACCCACACCACCGCCCAGCAATTCGTAGGGCTCACTGATCGTAAGCCCCGCCGACTCCCTGGGCACCAAGAAACCGGCAATTCCTTTCGCACCACTCCCTGCATCAGTTTGTGCAAACACAAAATATTCATCGATGTACGGCGCGTTAGTCACCCATGCTTTGGCGCCATTTAGACGCCAGCCGGCCGAATCTGCGAGCGCCAAAGTCGTTATCGCGGTTGCGTCGGAACCGGCCTCTGGTTCGGTTAATAAAAATCCCGTGGATTTTTCGCCTGTCATGAAGACTTTTAACATTTCCTTATGCCGCCCCTGAAGGCTCCGCTGCAAAACGAGCTTGCTTTCGCAAGCCAAGAACACCTCTCAGATATGTGAATCCGAGCATTAGTAACACGACTCGTGAAAGACATGCG
>JBCCFA010000193.1:0-7991 GCA_039029975.1 Pseudomonadota bacterium | reverse complement strand
GCCTCTCGCGCAAGGTATCTATCGAAGGTGGCAAAACGAACACACTCAGAACTTTATCGACTCGGGCTCGAATATTCCGCGCGCCTTGCCAATCTATTTCCAAGATAACGTCGAGGCCTTCAGCGCGTTTCAGGTTGATTTGGTCAATACTGGTACCGTAAAAGTTACCGAACACTTCCGCGTGTTCTAAAAATTTATCGGCTTGGCGCATCGATTCGAATTCGTTGAGTGACACAAAAAAGTAATCTTCACCGTTAACCTCACCATCTCGCATCGCGCGTGTTGTGTGCGAAGTAGAGGCAACGAGCTTATCAAAGGTCTCAACCATCGCGCGAACTAGGCTTGTTTTGCCAGCGCCCGAAGGGGCCGAAATCACAATAAGGTCAGACATAATTGTTTGTGAGTGTTGAACGTAACTGAAATAGATAATCGACGCTATTCTAAGTTTTGAATTTGCTCGCGAATTTGTTCTATGTACACTTTTAGATCGACCGATGCATTAGCCGTATCGATATGCGCGGATTTAGATCCCACCGTGTTTGCTTCTCGATTCAGTTCTTGCATGAGAAAATCTAGGCGGCGACCGGCCGGTTGCTTTGCGCCGAGCACTCGTTCCACTTCGCTTAAATGCGCATCGATTCGATCGAGTTCCTCATCCACATCTAATTTTTGCATTAGCAGAGCGCATTCTTGTTCGATGCGCGACGGATCGAGTTCACCGGCAATTTCCGCCACTCGCTGCTGATGCCGATTCTTGATCGATTCGACAATTTCGGGAACCCGTGCGCGTAATGTTTGAACAATTTCGGCGATTGATTTGCATCGTTGTTCAATGACGTCGGCCATTTTTTTTCCCTCGCGAAACCTGGTATCGACCAATTGCTTCAAGGCTTGATCAAATGCGAGTACAGCTTCTTTTTCCATATGCTCTACTGCAATGCTTTCATCATCGATAACGCCTGGCCACTTTAAGATGTCTAAGGCAGAAAAATTGGCGAGGTTCGGCATTCGTTTTGTAATTTGGTCACAAGCGGAGACCAGTTTATCCAGTTGATCCGCGTTAACCGCGATGTCACCAGTAGCACCCTTGTTGGCTTCGAAACGCAAGACACAATCTATTTTTCCACGATTGATTTGCTTCGAAAAACGGTCACGAATGTCACTTTCGAGACCGCGAAACTCATCGGGAAGCCGAACGAACAATTCGTTATATCGATGATTTACCGATCGAATTTCCCAAACATATTGGCCGTATGAGCCATGCTCAATGTGGCGGGCAAACGCCGTCATGCTATAAGTCATTTTTAGTTCCGGAGTCTTTTCGTGGCATTGCGCCATGGGTAAATAAACGATTTGGATTGTGTAGCTTTAATGACAAAGCGCATCTTACCCTATCTTTCGGCGAGCGAAAAAATCTCTGCGATAATGCGATGATTTCGCGGGGCCGCAAGCGTTGCAAACCCCGGTATAATCGCGCTTCGCCCGTAATCTGGTTTCCAATTCATGAATCTTCGCCCAAGCGGCCGCGCTGCCGATGAAATGCGCAACGTTAAATTTTCTCGCCATTACACGATGCATGCAGAAGGCTCTGTGCTCGTGGAGTTTGGTAATACTAAGGTGTTGTGTAACGCGACATTTGAAGATCGGGTACCTGGATTTCTGAAAGGAAAAGGTGAAGGGTGGATCACCGCCGAGTACGGGATGTTACCTCGATCGACTAACTCTCGAATGCGCCGCGAGGCGAGCAATGGTAAGCAAGGCGGGAGAACTTTAGAAATTCAGCGTTTAATCGGTCGATCCTTGCGCGCAATTGTTGATAGAAGCGCGCTCGGAGAGCGTTCGATCACCATTGACTGCGACGTCATTCAAGCCGATGGCGGCACCCGCACCGCGTCGATTACCGGTGCCTATGTTGCGATGGTTGATGCAATTAATAAAGCGCTGGAATCAAACGTGCTCTCCAAGAACCCACTACACGGTGCGATCGCCTCGGTGTCTGTTGGAATTTACGATGGCCAACCGGTTCTCGATCTTGATTACGCGGAAGACTCTACCGCTGAGACTGATATGAATGTGGTGATGAATGACGCAGGTGGGTTTGTAGAAATTCAAGGGACGGCAGAGGGGCATGCGTTCCGGCGAGATGAACTCGACAGTATGCTGGCGCTAGCAGAGAAGGGCATCAACGAACTACACCAACACCAACGCGTCGCCCTGGAAGATGGCTAAATGAATGAGCAAATCGTGTTAGCCAGCGGTAACGCTGGCAAATTACGCGAGTTCCGAGAAATATTGGCGATACAAGATGTTGATCTTAGAAGCCAAGCAGAGTTTGGCGTTAGCTCATGCGATGAAACCGGTTTAAGCTTTGTCGAAAATGCATTATTAAAAGCGCAAAATGCGGCGCGTTTAACGGGAATGGCGGCGATAGCCGACGATTCCGGTATCGTTGTCGACGCTTTAGGTGGCGCGCCCGGTATTTATTCGGCGCGATACGCGGGAGAGAATGCTTCCGACGACGATAATTTGCAGAAGTTGGTCGATACCTTTCAAGCAAGTGGGTCGAACAATCACGCTTGCCGCTTTATTTGCTTGATAGTATTTATCACCCATGAAAAAGATCCCTTGCCTCGAATTTACCAAGGCGTGTGGGAAGGTGAACTAATCGCTGAACCACGGGGTGACAATGGGTTCGGTTATGATCCCATTTTTTGGGTGCCGACTCACCAATGCACATCGGCCGAATTACCGGCCGAAGTTAAGAACGAAATCTCTCACCGTGGGCAAGCGCTTCGCGCCTTCGCAAATGCCATGACCGCATAGTTTTCTGAAGCATATACGTCTTGAGTGCGAGTGACGAGTGATAAATCCAACCACAATACCGCTAGGATTGTACGTCCACATCCCTTGGTGCGTTAAGAAATGTCCCTATTGCGATTTTAATTCGCACGTTCAACTCGAAATACCCTGGCAGAAATATTGCGACGCATTGCTAGAAGATTTGCAAAAGGATTATGCAATCTGTAGCGAACGACAGGTATCGAGCATTTTTTTTGGTGGCGGCACGCCAAGTCTTATGCCCGGTGGCATGTTCAAAATATTGATGGACGGGATTCGCGCGCGAGTTAACCTGAAAGCGGGTGCGGAAATCACGATCGAAGCTAATCCTGGTAGTGTCGATGCCGAAAAATTTTTGGCCTTTGTTGATGCCGGCGCTAATAGGCTGTCAATCGGCGCCCAGAGTTTTCGCAATGACCAATTAGCACTGCTTGGGCGAGTTCACCGCGTCGATGCCATCATGAAATCGTATGTGATCGCGCGTTCGGCTGGCTTCTCGAATATTAATTTGGATTTAATGCATAGTTTGCCTAATGATTCTCCTGATGGTTCCATGAGCGATCTTGCCCAGGCGATAAAACTTGAGCCCGAGCATATTTCTTGGTACGAGCTCACGATCGAAGAAGGCACGGCATTCGCGCACAAGCCACCAAGGCGGCCAGCGCATGAGGGTATCGTGGAGAATCACGATGCGGGCGTAACGCGACTCAGCGAAGCAGATTATTCACAATATGAAGTGTCAGCTTACGCGCGATCCGGCCGAGTTTGCCAGCATAATCTTAATTACTGGCAATTCGGAGACTACATTGGTATCGGCGCAGGCGCACACGGCAAGATTACCCGAGGACAAGACATTGTCCGAACTGTTAAGCGTCGAAACCCTACGAGTTACACCGCTGGCGTAGCGCAAGATAACCACACTGAACCCGAACTCAGGTTAGATGACTCGGACTTAGTCAGTGATTTCATGATCAACGCGCTGCGGCTGGAAACGGGTTTTCCGAAAAATCTTTTTTCTGAACGGACGGGCTTGGCGTGGACTGATATCGAAGATTTGCTTGAACCGGCAGTAACAAAAAAGCTGTTGGTTACGACCAAAGATATGGTTAAGCCAAGCGATCTAGGTAAGCGTTTCCTCAATGACTTGCAAATGATGTTTTGTCCTTAAACCATCAATTACATAGTTGAAGCAAATAATTTTAGTAGGGTGGCGCTAGTTATCACTGACAGTAGCGTTGATAGCACGATCGATTGGGTGACGATCTCGGCTTTTAATTTGTAATTACTCGCAAAAATGAAAGCATTGATACCACATGGCATTGCGGCTAAGAAAACAGCAACCTGCATCCAAAATCCTTCAATACCCAGCACCCGGCACATTAAAAACACGAGTATCGGGTGCATGACGAGTTTCAAGAACGCTAAGGTATAGCTTGCCGCATGGATACCTTTGAATTCATATTGTGCAAGGCTTGCGCCCAAGGCAGTGAGCGCGCAGGCCGGCGCCGCGGCGCTGATTAACTCCAGTATGCTGAGTGGAATTTTGGCAATCACAAGGCCGGATAGATTCGCGATTAATCCTAAAACTAATGCAAGGATGATTGGATTTAGAAAAAGTTTGCCAATTAGCGAGAGTTTAAGCGAATCCAAGCCTCGCTTCTCTCCACCAAAGACCTCAACTGCGAAAATTGTTGTTGGGAAAAGCAACAGGCTTTGGGGGGCGAGCAACATGAACAAGGGCAGATTAACGCGCTCTCCGTAGGCGGCCAGTAACAACGGCAGACCCAGCAAAACCATGTTCGAGTAGGCCGCGCAAACGCCGGCGATACCCGACTCGGCGCTACGCCAGCCGAATAAGGAACGCGTGGTGAGCATGGCGATAAAAAAAACAATAAACGACGGAACGTAAAAGGCTAGCCAAAAGTTCCAAGGAATGTGATTCGGAAGCTCCGTTGTCGCAATACTTTTGAACAGCATCGCGGGGACGGCAAAGTAGAACATGAATCGCGTAAGGCCGGCAGCAACTTCCGGCCCAAACAGCGCCTTCTTGCTAAACGCGTAGCCAAGCCCAACGATGGCGAAAATGGGAATGACGACATCAAACATGCCGTCGGTCACTGGTCGCTGACGAGCAGGGTTTGGTGCTGCTGCAAACCCTAGGCAGGTTTGTCCCCCAGCCGCGTTTTGCGCAATGCTTCGCCCGAGGCTGCGTGCGGGGTTCGGACTAGCGTGTCATTCGACTTTTCCATTTCTCGTGCTTCGTCGGCAAGGCTCGCCGCTTTGCGCAGCATTTCGTGGCCGGCCGCAACTAGCGTGACGTACTTGTTCGCGTCCTGTTCCACGAAACAACCTTTGGAAGTGACGGCTGCTACCCCTTCTGTAATTTTTAGCGCCGCAAGCGCCTTTGCAGCCGCGTAAGGATTACTAAATTCGCCTGCTTCAATAGCCTTCTCAGCTGTGACATTGGCGCGCGGCAGCGGTAGTTCTTGACTCGATTTCAGTGCCTCAATGACCGCGTCTAAATGATTCTGCACAAAGCGTAGCACGCCGCAGTTGGCGAGTACTTTTATTACTTCTGCGTTAAACAACGCCATTTCCGACGGGTCTAGGAACTCTCGACGCGCACCGATCATGGGATCGGTGGGCAAAATAAAGAAGCCTTGATCATCGGGAATGTTCAATTGTTGTTTGCCGTCTTCGTCTTTTTTGTAATAGGCCTTTTTGGAGGGGCCGTCGGAAACCGTGATTAATGGAATACCCGCTGAATGAACAGAGGCCCTGGTTGCTTTGGGGCCTGGCAGCGCGGCGTTGGGACAGGCAAGTACAATTAAGTCCGGCTTCGCATCGATGATGCTCGCCGTCGTTTCGGCACAGGAATCATTGTCGAGTTTTGCGCCACTGGTAAATGCTCTAACGTTCAAGTCATCTCGATCTGCGCGCTCGTCAAGAAGCAAGTCGATTAGCGGCGAAGCGCCGATACAACCTAGTTTTAAAACGCCAAGATTTACCTTTTTGTCTGACATAATTTTGTACCTTATAGATGCATTGTTTTCAGGTTGCCAAACTCAGAGGTTTGACCTACTCGAGTTGTCTAATTTTTAATATCGTCAATGTCCAATTGGTGCCCCCAATCCTTTTTGGCGGCCAAATATCGGCGATTCCAATCGCTCACGCCGATAATATGTTTTTCGCTGGTGATGTCTTTAATCCCAAGCTTTTTTAAGTCGTTAACTTTTTTCGGGTTATTGGTGAGTAATCTTATCGGTTTATCCGGCGCAAAGTAATTAAGCAGCGCGGCGGCGTCTGAAAAATCTCGTGAATCGGCAGGCAAGCCCAAACTCTCATTGGCCTGATAGGTATCCTCACCGTCATCCTGCAGTAAGTACGTAGCAGCTTTGGCCCATAATCCAATACCACGTCCTTCGTGTCCAGACATGTAGATTAACATGCCGCCCTCTGGCGTTTCGTTGATTTTATTCAGCGCGGAAATGAATTGTGGCCCGCATTCGCAGCGCTGTGATCCAAATACATCGCCGGTAAGGCAACTTGAATGCACGCGAACAAGTGGGTTTGTCATCCGGTCCAACTCGCCAAATACCAAAACACTGTTTACGGCCAGTGCGCTGGCCAGTTCCGCGAATGCGGTCTGGCGACCCTGCTCGCTAAGTGATCTTGCGAGAGACTCTACCTGAGCTAACTCGCTGCTTCGCACGGTGGCATACCATTCGGCGCTCATCTCAATGTCGTCAAGAGAAATTGGAAGCGGTATTGGACCAAGTATATTGATGGCAACGTCACCTTCGGGCGGAGGTTTGGTCGCAGAGATTTTTTGACCCGAACTATTGATACGAACAAGCTTCCCGCGCTCGATGAGGCGTGACCTTACCTCGGGGTTAATGTAGGTGAACATAGCGAGTCGTTAAGATACTTACATATCGACTTCGCGATCAAAATCATTACCTGACTGCTTAAGCGATAAATTGGGATAGTAGTGGCGAAAGTCAGCGATCATTTCTTCCATTGGCACGTCGGTATGTTCGCCGCGCATATTGACGTATTCCATATGCTGTCGGCCGTCTTCGTCGAATGGGTGATAGATTGAATCTTCCGTTCCGTCAAATTCGAGGCTTTTGATGCGGAATTTTTCGCACAACTCGATATTGAAGGCGGGTGTTGCTTTCACCCACTTTGAATCAAGATATATGGATGTATAACCGTGCCAATAAAAGATGTCTGTGCCCATCGATTGACGCAGGTTTTCTGTGGACAGATGATTTCGAACATCGGCGAATCCAACTTTCGCAGGCACGCCTAGTGCACGACAACAAGCTGCGAGCAGCGCGGCCTTAGTGACGCACCATCCCCGGCCGCTGTTTAAGGTATTGCTTGCCTTAAGACCGTCTTCGGTCATGTCGATCGTGTACGGGTCATAGCGCAGTTCGTCGCGGACGGCATAATAAACTGCAATAACTTTACTTAACGCGCCGTTCGAATCGGCGCTTCTTGAGAAAGTAAAATCGATAATATCCGGATGGTCACTGTCGATTATCGGCGTTGGCGCCAAGTCGAGAGGATTTGCGCTGGGATTTAGTGGATCTGGCATGGTTGCGGGCGTTGATAGTCGGGCGAACGCCATATTATACGAAATTTCTCGACTATTAGTTCACCAACGCTATGGTCCTGATTCCATGGGGCGCATATGCAAAAGTGCGTTTATCCCAGCGTTACGCCAATGGTGGCAGCGTACCAGCGATGATGGTGTGACATAAGCTTCCTGTAAGGATGACAATTACGCATAAAGCGCTAGCTACAATGATGAAGTTTTCTCGCTGCTGGTTCATTTCTACACCTCGATTTAATTTAATATAAAAACAACGGCCATAGCGCGTTAAAGCAAACTACGTTACCGTGATGTTTAAAAGTATATTGACAGTATGTCGCCGGTCGGTTTCAGCGATTTGCGGAATTGTTAACGAATTGTTGCCGGTGTTATACAAATCCGAGCGGGGAGGAACAATATGGATAAATTATTTGACGTGAGCGGTAAGGTCGCGCTGGTGACAGGCGGCCGGGGTGGGGTCGGGCGGGCGGTCTGTCGACGCCTCGCCGCTGAGGGCGCGACGGTCTACGCCGCCGACCTGACCGCCGACGGC
>JBCCFA010000192.1:0-8019 GCA_039029975.1 Pseudomonadota bacterium | reverse complement strand
GGACGATAACGCAGTACTGAGAATAATTAACACACCCAGGCGCGGAATCGGCGCGGGCACAGTCAAACAATTGGTTAACGCGGCAGGAAACAATGATCTTTGCCTGGCGCAAGCCGCTTACCATCCAGAATGCTTAGCGACGCTTAGCGCAAGAGCTGCAAATAACATCACAGAATTTTTTGATTGGCTAAACAGCATTCATCAACGTACGGAAACTGACTCTCCTCTTTATCTTGCCAAAATGATTATCGCCGACGTCAGCTATCGCGACTGGTTGGATAAAATTGCAGATGGCGAAGGAGATATGACTCGCAAGAACGAAAACGTAGATGAGTTACTGCGCTGGATCGAACGAATAGAACAGACCACGCCAGATGCACATTTGAGCGATGCAATCGCCTCACTCACCCTTTTCGATATTCTCGACCGACAAGACGATGACGATAACGATTTAGACGCTGCATCATTAATGACCTTGCACGCCGCAAAAGGATTGGAATTTCCGCACGTATACCTTGCTGGTTTTGAGGAAAACGTCCTCCCCCATCGCTCAAGCATTGAGCTAGATACTATTGAAGAAGAGCGCCGTCTCGCTTACGTGGGCATTACCCGCGCGCAAAGATCGTTGATGATAAGTTTCGCTACGCAACGACTGAGGTACGGCGAGACCATAGACTGTGAACCAAGTCGCTTTCTCGATGAGCTCCCACCTGATGATTTGCAATGGATTGGGGTAGACAAAGAGGATAAGCGCGATGAACAAAAAGCCGCCGCCACGCTTTCCAGTCTGCGGGAAATGTTACAGTCCTGACTCCGACGACAACGTTAAAACGGGAAGCCTAGAATACATTTCATACGCAACACCTCCTTCAGGGTTCTCTCTTTTAGTCCGGCCCCTTTTGTCTCTCCACCCCGACACTTCCAACGCTAGCAGCGAAATACCTTTATGGGGCAACTGCCAACTCGATCACAGCGGTCCTGTCGCTGGTAGCGTCAATCAAGGATTTAGCGGTGTCAGTGTGACGCCCGTCTTGAAGGCAGCCACGTGGCACAGAAGATGCACCTATGGAGCAAAATAATGGCAATTTAGGAAAACAATAAAAATGGCACTTAAAAATCAGGCATCGCTAAAACTCGTGGTCGACAATGCCACACTACTCGCTCCGTTAGAAAACTTACTCGATGAATATGCTTCAGAAATTGAAGAGCAGCGCACACAATTAATGGAGGATTTGGCGTATTTCCAGAATAAGTTACGGGAACTAGAAATGCTCGATCCCCTAGATTTCACAGGACTCGCAAAAACTTACCGAGAACACGAGCAGCGCATCAGCAAAATACTTAGCGATATGAATGTAGAACAAGCGATGGAAGCTTGAAACCGCCCCGCCTGATTCATCTATCTTAGGCTGAGTGGTTTTGCCGTGGTGGCCGATGGCAATTCGCCGAGCCACCTTGAGCATAAACCCACCAGCCAAATCGCAAAGCAAAAAACGTCGTTAAGTGCCTGGAATCAAAACAAATCGAAAGTTCTGAATGTACTCCTTGGGGCCTTAACGCCAATCCATACGCTGGGTAAATTTCAGCACAGTTTGGGGTAGGGAATATCAATGATATGCGATACCATGTACGTTACCCAGATGATGACATGTTCACGACAGCTTCCCGTCTCGCGAATAAATCCTTCCGGCTAAATCTCCTCACACGAGAACCCGATCATGTCTGCCCCGTGGCACACACTCTACCCAGCTAACGTACCACATGAAATTGACACGGCGGCATGCCGCTCGCCGTTAGTACAGTTTCTAAGCGCCGCCGACCAATTTTCTCAACGGCCCGCGTTTGGGAACTTTGGGTGCTATCTGACTTACGAGGAGTCGCGAAATCTGGCGGAGAATTTTGCCGCGTATCTTTCCCAAGAATGCCAGATAAAAAAAGGCGACCGAGTGGCAATCATGCTACCGAATGTCTTGTCCTATCCTATTGCGATGCTCGGCACGTTGATGGCAGGTGCAACCGTCGTCAACACCAACCCGCAATACACACCGCGCGAATTACTGCATCAACTTCAAGACGCTGGCCCGACTACCATCGTGATCTTGAAACACCTAATGCCGACGTTAAGCGAAGTAATTAGTGACACTGAGCTGCGTTATGTGATTACCGTAGACGTTGGCGATCTGCTGAGTTTGCCGAAACGGTGGGCAATCAATTCGCTTGCGTCTTTCAACTATCGTAATCAACGTACTATGACGGCCGTTGCCTCAGTGCCTTTTCGAAAGGCACTCTCACGAGGAAAAACATTCAACTTCGCGCCAGTGCAGATAGATCCAGAGGATATCGCGTTTTTGCAGTACACCGGCGGCACGACAGGCTTATCTAAGGGTGCGATGTTGAGTCATCGCAACATTGCTGCCAACGTTCTACAAATCTCGGCCTTTTTCCCCGACATTGTGGAACCGGGTAAAGAAGTCGTCGTCACTGCGCTGCCGCTCTATCACATCTATGCATTAACGTTTAACTGCTTCTGTTTCCTCCACCATGGCGGCCTCGTTTATTTGGTGACCGATCCGCGCAACGTGAAGCGTTTCATTAATGAAATCAAAGGGCTTAAATTTACGGCCATCAGCGGCGTTAATACCCTATACAAAATGATACTTGGCGCCCCGAACTTCGATGATATCGATTTCAGCCGGCTGAAGTACGCAAGCAGCGGTGGCATGGCCGCGCAAAGTAGTGTGGCGAACGCTTGGCAAGAAAAAACGCAAATTTTTCTTGGCGAAAGCTACGGCTTAACAGAAGCCTCGCCGGCGGTGACCGCGAATCCTCCTGAGGTCGATTACTTTACGGGTTCCGTCGGCATACCTTTACCCTCAACCGAATGCTCCATTCGCGATGGGTCAGGTAATGAGTTATCGGCTGAGGAGATCGGCGAACTGTGGGTACGTGGCCCTCAAGTAATGCGCGGGTACTGGCAAAACGAAGCGGCGACCAAGGAAATCCTATCTGATGATGGTTGGCTGAAGACGGGTGATATGGCGCAAATGGATGAGCGCGGCATGTTGCGCATTGTTGATCGCGCTAAGGATCTCATTATTGTGTCAGGTTTTAACGTATATCCAAACGAAGTAGAGGAAGTTGCGGCAAGCCACCCAAATCTCGTCGAAGTCGCTGTAGTTGGGCTACCGAATGAAGATACGGGCGAAGCCGTTACTTTGGTCGCGGTGAGTAACAGCGACACGTTAACGGAATCTGAGGTAATCGACTATTGCCGCCAGCAATTAACCGGCTATAAAAAACCCACCCGGGTAATTTTCACCGATTCTCTGCCCAAATCTAACGTTGGAAAAATTCTGCGCCGCAAAGTGCGCGAGATAATTGCTTAGTCGTCGACCAAACTTAGTGATTACCTAAGAAGCAATTCGTTCGCCATCCAG
This sequence comes from Pseudomonadota bacterium, assembly GCA_039029975.1. Classification (GTDB taxonomy): domain Bacteria; phylum Pseudomonadota; class Gammaproteobacteria; genus JBCCFA01. The sequence goes on along the minus strand of JBCCFA010000192.1, from coordinate 4,582 downwards.
CAACCAATCATCTGCACTACGCGGCAAATCGTCTGGCGTTTGCCCAATCCGCAGAGATTCAAAATCGAAAAGCGATTTATCAGCCAGTTGCGATGGCGACACGGATTGCAGCGATCGGAAAATATTATCTAGGCGACCAGGTTGGTTTTTTTCCCACTCAGCCAACATACGCTTAATCTGCACCCGCTGAAGCCCGTCCTGACTTCCACACAGATTGCACGGAATAATCGGATAATCTCGCAATGTAGCAAATTCGGCAATATCGCTTTCTTTGCAATAGGCCAGTGGGCGAATGACGCAATTGCGCTTGTCATCGCTTAACAGTTTCGGCGGCATGGCTTTAAGTCGCGAGCCAAAAAACATATTAAGAAACAAGGTTTCAATAATGTCGTCACGATGATGGCCTAAGGCGATCTTTGTCACGCCTTGTTCTTCGGCGAAGTTATATAAAATGCCGCGACGCAGGCGAGAACACAGCCCACACATGGTCTTACCTGCCGGAATGACACTCTCAACCACGCTATAGGTATCGCGTTCAACGATGTGATACTCAATACCGAGCTTATTCAGATAAGCGGGTAATATTTCCTCAGGAAAATCTGGCTGCTTTTGATCTAAGTTCATCGCGATAAGCTCGAAATCAACCGGCGCCTTACGCTTCAAACTCAGCAGAATATCTAGCATAGCGTAGGAATCTTTGCCGCCAGACAAACACACCATGACCTTATCGCCATCTTCAACCATATTGTAATCCGCGATTGCGCGACCAACATTGCGGCGCAATTTCTGTTGCAGCTTTCCCTCGCGGATTTGTACTTTATCTTTGGGCATATTTACTTCCAGGTTCCAGGCGCTAGTACAAATTATCTTTGTAGTCGCCTTCTACTAAGTCGTCACCAGCAGCCACATCGCTATCATTTGGTGGCGCATCTTTCGGTGATACTTGATCTAAAATCATCTTCGCGAGGGAGGGCATTTCTGAGCGATCCTGCAAACTCGCCGGATCCCATAGCTTCGAGCGTTTGAAGGCCTTCGCACAATGAATATAGGCTTCTTCAACGGCAACACGAATACCCGTTTTGGGCGCTTTACCATTTACCGCACATTGCTCAAGCAACGTTTGATCGGTAACAACCTCCGCCCGACCGTTAACGCGCAAAGTGTCTTCAAATCCTGGAATCATAAAGAGCAAACCAACGTTCGGGTTAGACACGATGTTAGATAACGAATCAACTCGCCGATTACCCGGACGTTCGGGGATAAAAAGCGTATTGTCGTCAATCACAAGGACGAAGCCGGGCGCGTCGCCACGCGGAGAAACGTCGACTTTACCAGCGCTATCCGAAGTCCCTAAACTCAAAAAAGGCGACCGCGAGATAAACTCACGACTATATTTATCTAAGCTCGGGCGGGCCTTAACAACGGCTAGTTCAATGGGTTCGCCGACATGATCGCGTAAGCTAGCTTCGTCATTAATTGCAGCCGACATGGTAAATTCTCCACTGGTTTGGATCGTGGAACGATACAATTAGTTGATCGCACAGTCTATTAAATATTACTAATTACTGCTTAATGGATGAAAAAATGGTTTTTCACGCTGAAGATCTAGATCTCCTCCGTGCGCAATTTCCCGCGCTCAGGCGCACGCACAACGGGCGACCTATCGCATTTTTTGATGGTCCCGGCGGCACGCAAGTCCCACAACAGGTACTTGATGCGATTGCCGATTCTTATATCAACAAAAACGCTAACTTCGACGGCGCGTTCTCAACCTCTCAAGATAATACAGCGGCGACTTGGCAAGTACGAGAAACTGTCGCGACATTCCTTGGTGCCGAAAGTGCTAACTGTATTTCCTTTGGCGCAAACATAACCTCGCTCAACTATGCCTTGAGCCGTGCCGTAGGGCGCGGGCTTGAGGCAGGCGACGAAATCTTAATTACAGCCTTAGACCATGAAGCGAATTGCGGACCGTGGTTGGGCCTGGCGCGCGAGGGTATCGTTGTCAATGAGATAAGCATGCTTGCTGACGGCACGTTAGATTATGCCGATATAGAAAATAAAATATCTAACAAGACTAAATTAATCGCGTTTGGGCTGGCATCCAACGCCTTAGGCACCGTGAACGATGCCTCCCGTATTACTGCGGCAGCAAAAAATGTCGGTGCGCTGACGGTTGCAGACGCTGTGCATTATGCCGCGCACTTTCCCGTTGATGTAAGTGCCTTAGATATTGATTTCTTATTGTGCTCCGCCTACAAATTTTATGGGCCGCACATTGGCATTCTCTCCGCACGCTCAGGATTGCTAGATACCTTTGACACGGACCGATTGAGCACGCAAAAGCAAAATGCGCCTTACTGCATTGAAACCGGTACCTTGAACTATCCTGCTTTGGCGGGCGTTGGTGCGGCAATCGAATTCATCGCGGAACTAGGTGAAGGCAACGATTTAGGCGCTCGCGCGCAACACGCCATGGGTGCAATTCATCAACATGAAATGCGGCTTGCGGAACGATATTGGCATGGACTTAAAAGTATGAACTCCGTTAACGTCCATGGACCAAGCATTGAGGAAAATAGAACACCAACGGTATCTTTCAGTTGTGCAGCAACTCGGCCTGAAGATATTTCAGCGCGTCTTGCAGACCGAGCGTTACAAGTTTGGCATGGCCACTTCTACGCCCAACGGGTGCTAGACAGCTTGGATTTAAACAGTAATGGCGGCTTATTACGCGTGGGGATGTCGGCCTACAACACCGAGCAAGAGGTGGATAGACTTCTGAACGCGTTGGAAGATGTAACCCGGCGTCGCGCTTGATAACGTGACGCCGGGTATGTGCTAAGCAGAATTTAAAACTTGTAAGAGAGTTCTCCGCCCCAAGCGCGACGATTACCCGGATGGATAAATGAGCCGCCAAACTCAGGGGCAGGAATCACTTCTTCTAAGTATTCCTCGTTTAGCAGGTTGCGGACGAATAGATGCACGCCCCACCCGCCTTTTTCTAGGCCACCGCGTAGGTTCACGATACCGTAGGATTCTCTTTCCGTGAGTGAGAAATCATTAGGCCCGAATGCGCCAGTGAACAAGCCATTAGTTTGGTTAGCTTGGACGGTAGAGAACCAGGTTGGTCCAACAACGGAGTAGTCACCTCGAATGACCAAATCTGCCCCCATAATCGCCGCGGGTTCAACAAATTGCGCGCCGATATTAAGCGTGTATTCCGGCGCGTACGGTATTTCGTTGCCTTCTGTGTATGGGCGATTACGGTTCTTTTCGATTTCGCCATCGAGCCAACTGATACCACCGAAGATATCTAACTGGTCGGTTAGGTTCACGCTACCTGCCAATTCGAATCCGGTAATCGTCACTTCATCAATGTTCGAAACCACGCGCAGTAGTCCGAATGGCCCAACGAAGAAATTGAAGAACTGCATATCGTCAACCAAAGTGTGGAAGACTGCGCCCTCTAAGCTAACTCGGCCGCCGCCGAGCGTAGATTTGAAACCAACTTCAAATGCGTCAGAAGTTTCTTTTTCAAACAAATCAGAAATACTCAAACCCGCATTAATGGTTGGGTTCTGATTGAAGAAGAAATCGACAGTTGCTCCCGAACCTAGGTTGTTGAAACCGCCGCTCTTGAAGCCGCGACCCCAGCTTGCGAAGAACGTCCAGTCGTCGCTAGCGTCCCAGCGCAGCGAAACCTTCGGCTGAAATTCGTCGAACACTTCGTCTCTATCGGGAATCGAAGATAAGAAGTTACATGCTGCGCCGCCGCTCGATAGGTTTGTAATGAAAGCGGGATTGAGTGGTGAACCAGCAGCACCGTCATCACAAGCACCAATTGCTGCGGTTGTGTAGTCGACAAACGTCGAACGTTGCTGCGTAGGTGATGGTACAAGAGAGCTTGCTTCACGGGATTCACGATCGTAGCGCAACGCGACTGCTAGTTCTAAGGTGTCTGTTACGTCAAATTGGGCGTTGGCGAAACCGGCCCATACCTCTGTATTGAACTCATCGTGCACCAACGCTTCGGTTAGCGGGTTTACGAGCGATTCGGGAAGCGACGCCCGACCGTCATCACCCAATTGGGCAACGCCAACGGTACGCTCTAGATCCAGGTAGTACATACCAACTTGCCATCTTAGTCGCTGGTCCGCTTTCGAACTTAGGCGAATTTCAAAGCTAATATCATCCTGGTCGCGAACTTGGTATTGGTAACCGTCACAGGTGGTTGGCGTATAGGGGCCAAAGAACGACGTGCCAGGTGTCGGGCCAAGCGCGGTTGGGGCTGGCAATTGAAAGCCTTGGCCAAATAGACTGGCAGTGCTCGATATACAACTCGGCTCAGCAAAGAAGAAGCCGAAAGCGCCACTTGTGCCATCCGCTAAGAACGATTGTTCAATGTCGCTGTATAAAAACCAACCAGTAACAGTTGCCCAGTCCATGTCGTAGTCAATTTTGATGGAGAAATCTTTCGACTCTTGGTCATTCGACGGATCACGGTTTGGCTCAAACGAAAACTGATGGTTATTCACATCTGCAAATAATGGTGCGCCTGCGGGAATGGCTCCGAACACTG
>JBCCFA010000191.1:0-8027 GCA_039029975.1 Pseudomonadota bacterium | reverse complement strand
GCCACAATCAAGCAAGCTGAAAATAGAAAAAATTTACTGCGATCAAAGCGACATCCTCACCATGCTGAGCACCTTGCGCGCGCTTGTCCTGCACAAAAGCATCAGCGCCGAGGCAGCTCAATACACCAAGCTAGCATCGCTCGCTAACGTGATGGAAAGCGGCGAATACGTGAATGTGGTGTGGTCTGCAGGTGATTTCGAAGCACAACAAGCTCGTCTCTGCGTCGAATCAATATCGAAAATGATTGCCGATCTGAACCAAACGACTCGCGCGGCGGGGCTACCGCTGGGTGGCGAAGACGGCGGTATATCGGCTCAACAGGTGAGTAGTTGGTCGACCGGTTACCCGCTCCGCGTTTCTTTTGCTGAAGGTGCTGCGCAATATGCGCCGCGGCTAAACCATTTCGAAGCGTCCTTAGAGAACAACTTAATCGATTGTTTAGTGTGGATTGACGCCTTTGGCCGGCAAGCGCCGCCTGATTGTCCAGCAGATGTACCGACCATATTTATCGGGCATACAGAACTCGCCCGAAAAGTGAAAGCCGATGTTGTTATCCCGGTGGGAACGCCTGGCATTCACCATCCGGCGCATCTAGTACGCACGGATTCTGTCGTCACCATGCCAATGGAGCGCATCATTAGAAGCAAGTTGCCCAGCGTTAACACGGTGGTCGATGGGCTAGCCGCAAAGCTTAATTCGGAGGGTGAATAAGCATGTGGTGCCGAATTAGCCAACTTCTAGCTGACAAATCAAGAAACGGTCTGCAGCTAGTAAGCCCAGAAAGGGCGTGTTCGGGGTGTAGTAAGTGAAGATTAAAGGCGTCTTCATTGAGAACACTTTCGCCGAAGCATTTCCGATGAAAGCCACGCGCTTAATCATCACCGCTGCGAACGAACAATGGGCTGCAAATGCGGCTCAAGCATTGACCGGTTTCGCTACCTCAGTGATCGCGTGCGGCTGTGAGGCGGGTATAGAAAAGCAATTGCAAACGCATGAAACGCCAGACGGACGACCCGGCGTATCGGTGCTGTTGTTTACGATGAGCAAAAAGGAGCTCACTAAACAGATCCAAAACAGGGTCGGTCAATGCGTCCTTACTTGCCCAACGACAGCCTGCTATACCGGGCTCGACGAAGGCGACGCCATCCCGCTTGGCCGCAATCTCCGCTTTTTCGGCGACGGCTTTCAGATCTCTAAGAAGTTTGGCAACAAACGTTATTGGCGAGTGCCAGTTATGGACGGTGAATTTGTGTGTGAGGAAGACACCCGCGTTATGGGCGCCATTGGCGGTGGTAATTTTCTAATTTTAGCGAAGGACCAACAGGCCGCGCTAGAAGCTAGCGAAAGCGCCATCGAAGCGATGCGTAAAGTGCCTAACGTTATTATGCCCTTCCCCGGCGGCGTCGTTCGGTCCGGCTCGAAGGTGGGTTCAAAGTACAAAACGCTGCCTGCCTCCACCAATCACCGATTTTGTCCAACCTTAAAGGGCTTGGTGGATAACGATCTCACCGCCGACGTTGGGGCAGTATTAGAAATTGTTATCGATGGATTAGATAAGCAGTCAATCGATCAAGCAACACGAGTTGGCATAAAGGCTGCGTGCTCGCTCGGCGCCCGCAAAGGAATCATTGGAATTAGCGCCGGTAATTATGGCGGTAACCTGGGTCCTTATCACTTTAAATTGAGAGAGATTTTGAAGTGAATGCCGTCACCTTAACGCTGAAACCAGATCTTATTGATTTAGTCGATTGCGGCGATTTACTCCCCGCCAAGCTGTGCCCGATGTCTAGTGACGAAATCGGCAAACAAAAGCTGAAAGTCGCGAGAAGCATGCGCCCAGTCGCGGATATTTTTGACATCGAAACCGCACCGGGAGATGCGACGTTGCGCATACGCGGCGGCACCAATCGACTACAACGAGTGGGTGCCGGCATGGACGGAGGACGCCTAATCGTAGACGGAAACGTCGGTGATTATTTAGGTCATGAGCTCATCAGCGGGGAATTACTGGTCAGCGGCGACGCTGGCGATTTTGCGGCGAGTGGCCAACGTGATGGTTTGATTCACGTAAAAGGTAATGTACGGGATTATGCAGGCGGCGCAGCGGACGCTGAAATGCGCGGATTGAAAGGCGGTACCTTGGTCGTTAGCGGTTTATGCGGGGATTTTCTCGGCTACAAAATGCGACGCGGCATTATCATTGCTCACGATGTTGTGGGTGATTACTGCGCCAACAACATGATTGCTGGGACAATAATCCTTGGCCAAAAGTGTGGCAACTACTTGGGCATCGGCATGCGCCGAGGTACCGTGCTATTCCTCGAAAAAACCAAGATTGATCTGCCGACATTTAATTTATGCGGCCAATTTTCGCTGCCAATACTCACTGTCTTGAGACACCATTTACATTCCGTAAGCCATCAAGCGGCGATGCAGTTAGCAAAGATACAAAAAGTCCAACGTTACTGCGGAGATTTAGGCTTCGATGGGCAGGGCGAAATTTTAGTTGCCACGTGAAGCAACATTGCAAGCGAACTGATTACTGCGTAAATAATGAATTCTCCAGAACGAACAAACATTCCACGACGGCGAAAAAAAGGTCAGGCGAGAGGACGCCGCGTTGACCGAACCGCCCTACAGGAAATGGAATTACTGCTCCGATCGCATCAACCCCTGCGTCGCGACAGACTGATCGAGTACTTACACCAAATCCAAGATACTTTTGGTGCAATCAACAGCACAAGGATGGTGGCCCTGGCTGAAATCATGAAGCTAGCACCCACTGAAGTGTTTGAAGTCGCCACTTTCTATCATCATTTCGATGTCGTCGAAAATGACGACAGTGCACCACCAGCCGTGACAGTACGAGTATGTGAATCCGTTACTTGCGCCATGTTCAATGCCGAAGCTTTGCAGAGCTAGCTCGAAGATCGGTTCGGAGACGACGTACGAATCCAGCCGGTGCCGTGCGTGGGTCGTTGCGCAGCAGCGCCCGTTGCCGTGGTCGGTATGAACCCTATTGAGTTAGCGACTTCAGACAAAGTTGCCGCCGCAATCGCCGACAATCACATCGAACCTGAGCGTATCGATTACATCAACTACGCGGAATACCGCAAAGTTGGCGGCTATCGTCTGCTTGAAGCATGCCACGTAGGAGAGCACAGTCCTGAAGAAATTATCGAATTGCTCAAAGACTCTAATTTACGGGGTTTGGGCGGCGCCGGATTTCCAGCGGGCATGAAATGGTCGATTCTTTCGCAGCAGGCTTCACCGCGATTGATCGCGGTTAACATAGACGAAGGTGAACCGGGTACGTTTAAAGACCGCTACTATCTGGAACGCGACCCGCACCGATTCATCGAGGGCATGTTGATCGCTGCTTGGGCGATAGAGGCGCAAGGATGCTATGTGTATTTACGCGATGAATATGCAGCTTGCCGGGAGTTTCTAACGAAAGAGCTCGCCGCACTACAGAGGGATCCACCCGCGAGACTGCCGGAGATTGAGCTTAGACGCGGGGCCGGCGCTTACATTTGCGGTGAAGAATCCGCCATGATCGAATCCATTGAAGGGAAACGGGGAATGCCGCGCCTACGCCCACCCTACGTTGCTGAAGTCGGCTTGTTTGGCAAACCGACGCTTGAACACAATATGGAAACCTTGCATTGGATTCGCGACATTGTAGAAAAAGGCCCCGCTTGGTTCACATCGCACGGTCGGCACGAACGCAGCGGCCTGCGGTCGTTTTCTGTTAGCGGCCGGGTCAAAAATCCCGGTGTACACATCGCGCCGGCGGGTATCACTATCAGCGAGCTGATTGAAGAATACTGCGGTGGCATGGCCGATGGCCACCAGTTCTACGGCTACTTTCCGGGCGGCGCGTCTGGCGGTATTTTGCCCGCCAGCATGGGCGATATCCCGCTCGATTTTGACACGCTGCAGCCGCACGGATGTTTTATCGGCTCGGCAGCGATTATCGTTTTCTCCGATCAAGACTCCGCCCGTGAGGTAGCCTTGAACGCGATGCGTTTTTTCGAACATGAGTCATGCGGACAATGCACGCCATGTCGTGTCGGTACCGCCAAAGCAGCGGCTTTGATGAAAGAGCAAACCTGGGATCTTGATTTATTAGAAGAACTGGCGATGGCAATGGTGGATGCCTCAATCTGTGGACTCGGTCAAGCGGCGCCTAATCCGCTGCGCTGCGCGATAAAGTATTTTCCCGAAGAATTCGCTACATAAGCAAACGAGAACTAAAATCCTAAGCAAACGTTAGGCGATAAAGTAGAGAGCAAACATGGGTAGTCAAGCTCAGACAGAAGACAATATTTCGTTTTCATTAAACGATCAGAACATCGAGGCCTTGCCGGGCGAAACCATCCTGGAGGCGGCAAAACGCAACGGGGTGGAGATACCTCATCTGTGTTTCAAACCTGGCTACCGTCCAGACGGTAACTGCCGTGCTTGCGTGGTAGAAATTGATGGGGAACGAGCACTAGCGCCCTCCTGTTGCCGCCATCCTAGTAATGACATGAAAGTCCATTCAACTAGCGAGCGAGCGCAACACTCCCAAAAAATCGTGCTGGAACTTTTGAAGTCGGACGTTGCAGACGACGAGCAATCAAATTACACACCTAACTCAGAACTTGATCTGTGGTCACAGAAGATGGGTGTGACCAAAGCGCGCTTTCCTCGCCGTCATCAGCCTGCCAGTGATATTTCAAATCCGGCAATTGCGGTTAATCTAGACGCGTGCATCCAATGTACGCGCTGCGTCCGGGCATGTCGCGAAGAACAGGTGAATGACGTCATTGGTTTTGCCTATCGCGGCGCACACTCGGCAATTGTTTTCGACCTTGATGACCCCATGGGCGTTAGCTCATGTGTGAGCTGCGGAGAATGTGCGCAAGCGTGTCCAACGGGCGCTTTGATGCCGGCAGCTGATGCGGGAAACGTTGTTGCCGATCGCGTCGTGGAATCAGCCTGCCCCTACTGCGGGGTCGGATGTTTGCTCAATTATCACATTAAAGATGAAAAGATTGCCTTCGTGGAAGGACGCGACGGACCTGCGAATAAAAATCGTTTGTGTGTGAAAGGTCGTTACGGTTTCGATTATGTCCACAATCCAGAGCGTCTAAGCGTCCCGCTGATTAGACGGGAAGGTATGGCGAAAACCTCCGAGGTCATCGACTTCGACGATAAGGACAAATATTTTCGCGAAGCAACTTGGGAAGAAGCCTTGTCGCTCGCCATCGATGGCTTGAAATCGATTCGTGACCAAGAGGGCCCCAATTCACTAGCTGGTTTTGGTTCAGCCAAGGGCTCTAACGAGGAAGCGTACTTATTCCAGAAATTAGTCCGCACCGGATTCGGCACAAACAACGTCGATCATTGCACCCGCCTTTGCCACGCGTCGTCCGTTGCGGCGATGCTTGAGATGATTGGCTCAGGTGCTGTGTCTAATCAGGTCGCCGATGTGTCAGAAGCCGAAGTGATCGTTATCATCGGCGCTAAGCCCACGGTCAATCATCCCGTTGCGGCAACCTTCATGAAGAATGCCTCGAAGGCCGGCAAGACGCTAATCTTAATGGACCCTTATCGCTCGGATTTGGCAAGACACGCGGATCACTTTCTCCAATTTCGCTCTGATACCGATGTACCCTTGTTGAACGCCATCATGCACACCATCATCAAGGAAGAACTACACGACCGCGCCTATATCGATAAATATACCGAAGGATTTGACGCGCTTGCCGATACTGTGGCGAATTACAGTCCTGAATCTGTATCCGGCATTTGCGGCATCCCAGTTGAGACGATAAAAACTGTGGCGAGAACCTATGCAAGCTCTAAGGGCTCAATGATTTTTTGGGGCATGGGCGTATCTCAGCATATTCACGGCACGGACAATGCGCGGTGTTTGATTTCGCTGGCGCTATTAAGCGGGCAAATCGGCCGTCCGGGCTCGGGCATACATCCGTTGCGGGGCCAAAATAACGTGCAAGGCGCCTCAGATGTCGGTCTGATACCAATGGTATTTCCAGATTACCAATCAGTTGCAGACGACTCCCTACGAGCCAAGTTTGAAAAATTGTGGGATGCAAAACTGGATCCTAAGCCTGGCCTTACCGTCGTTGAAATCATGCACGCGATTCACGATGGCAATATGCATGGTATGTATGTGATGGGAGAAAACCCGGCGATGTCCGATCCCAATTTAAACCATGCGCGCGCGGCCTTAGCGAAGTTGAGACATCTTGTCGTGCAAGACATCTTTTTTACTGAGACTGCAAGTTTTGCCGACGTGATTTTACCTGCTTCGGCTTTTCCAGAAAAAACCGGGACTTTCACTAACACCGATAGACGAGTACAACTTGGACGTCAGGCAATTCAACCGCCCGGGCAGGCGCGGCAAGATTTCGAAATCATTCAATCTATCGCCAATGGTCTGGGCCTGGATTGGCAATATGAAACCCCACGAGAAATCTTTAATGAAATGCGCCAGGCCGCACCCAGTATAGGCGGCATCACCTGGGAAAGGTTGCAGCAGGACCATTCCGTGACCTATCCGTGTAAAGAAGAAGGTGATCCTGGGCAGCCCATACTGTTCCAGGAGGGTTTTCCGACCGAATCGGGCAGGGCAAAATTTGTTCCTGCGGAATATACCCAAGCCGCTGAGTTACCCGGCGAAGAATATAACTTCATCTTAATCACTGGGCGGCAGTTGGAACACTGGCACACTGGCAGCATGACGAGAAACGCCTCGGTACTGAATGCGATAGAACCAGAGCCAGTAGTTAGCGTGCACCCCCAGGACATGAAAGACGCTGGCATAGAACCTGAAGATTTTGTCACGATTGAATCGCGGCGAGGCCAAATTACTGCCCGGGTTCGACCTGACCGCGGCTTGCAACGAGGATCTATATTTATGGCGTTTTGCTATGTCGAGGCGGCGGTTAATCTACTCACGGTAGAAGAACTCGATCCGTTTGGAAAGATTCCGGAATTTAAGTTTTGCGCAGTGAAAATTGCGCCGCAAAAACAGGCTGCTTGATCGCGTGAAGCGAAATTGGTGCGGAATCTTTAATCCGATTCGGTATTGCCCCGCCCCGTCTTATAATATCTAGCTCGATTGAGATTCCATTCGAGAAAGAATCAACTCCTCTACGATTAAAGGCTCCCCACCCTCTTGTCCCGGTATCACGGTGCGGATTTTGTAGAGGTAGCCAGGTAGGTCGTCCGAAACAACGATCTCGTATTCTTTACCTGCAAACTTCTCAAATAAATTCCTTTTTGGATCGTTCACGTAAGGTCGAAACGTCACCCTTCTTGCCGCATAGCTCTTACCATCAAATTGGATCTCGACGTCTTCAATGTCTGCCGCATCGGAAAGCGCAAACTTGATCCGTCGTTGAAAATAACGCCATCGTTCGCGAGAACTGCCATCAGGGTCGGTGAGTCGGTTCATTTCGTAGACGTCACCCTGTAGATAAATCTTAAGAACGGGGTTTACATCCGTTCGCTCCACCGGCGGTACTTTGAAATTTCTTTCTCCAGTGAAGAATTTTAGCGACGCCGATTTCATGCCATCATCGTGTACTTTATCGATGATGAATTCGACCACGTCCTCGAAACCACTTTCGAACGAACCTGTCTTCGAAAAATTGTAATGCAAGGTTACAGGTGCGGTAATTTCGTCAAGCTGATTGGTCATCCAAATTAAGGTCTCAGCTTCTGAAAAATCGACATCGGCCGTCTCTTCACCATGCGCGAGACTAAGTCCGATAAATTGAAGACACAACAGACCAGTAAAAACTTTAATCAGATAACGGCTGTTATCGCCAATAGACTTGCTAATCATCGTCATCGCCTTTGAATTCTCTCATTACGATTGGTAAGCGCGGAACGCCAAAGTCATCCAAAATCTGGTCGATCTCTTCTTGATTGTCCTCAATCAACTGATTAATTTGCTCTTTCCATTCTTTTTCCCCATATCTGACCGCCATGGAGATCTGGTACTCGAAGG
>JBCCFA010000190.1:0-8048 GCA_039029975.1 Pseudomonadota bacterium | reverse complement strand
TCGGAAAGCAGGTGAGTTTTGAAGGAAATTTAGGGAATATATAGCTCGTTACGCGTGGGGTCCCACATGTCGAACCGAAGGATGTCATACCGTTTCTCTGACTAGCTCCACTGGTGCCTTTGGTAGCCTCTGCACGGACGACACAGCGCAAAGGACAAATGGAATGAGGAAAACGATCTCTGCTCACCGGAAAAAACACTTCGCTCGAACCATTCTACGTCTGACGACAATTTTCGCTTTTTTAGCACCCAGCTCAATGGCCCTTGCCGCCCCCCACGCAGCGAAAGTCATCTACTCGTTCGGCGATGTAAAAGCTACCGGCAAAAGCGGTTCGCGTGAATTGGAAAAAGGCGACATGGTATATAGCGGCGAAACCGTTGCCACCACCCGCGGTCGTGCGCAGATAAAATTTACAGACGGCGGGTTTGCCTCTTTACAACCCAACACCGATTACCAAATTGATGAGTACAACTACGAAGGCAAGGCGGACGGCAACGAGCGTAGTTTTCTAAATTTAATTAAAGGCAGCGTACGATTGGTAACAGGTGTGATTGGTAAAGCTAATCGGCGCAACTTTCGCATTAAAACCGCCGTCGCAACCATCGGTATTCGTGGCACAACCGGCACCATTACTCACAATCAGGTAAGCAACACCACAATGTTGAAAGGCCATGGTGGTGTATGGGATCTGAAGAGCGGTGATTTCACCGGTGGTGTCCCGGCTGGCCAGGCTTACAGTTGTAACGGCGTTTCATGCGCGCAAATCGCCGGATTACCGCAACGTAGTGAGGTTGGGCGCGGCAAAGGTCGTGCTTCACGGCGACAACGTGAGCGCGGCTACCAGCAGGGTCAGCAAACCGCACCGGATGGACGTATTTGCGATCTAGGCAGCGCTTGTAGCGACTTAGTGCTCAACGTTAACCAAGCGGGAGCGGGTGTTAATTTCTCATATGCGGATTTCAACTCAGTCACGATAGGAGAAAAACCTGTCGCCTTAATTGGTACCTTGGGTACGGATGCGTTCGGTACATCCTTCTTTAGTGCTGCGGTGACGGATGTCGCCGCCCTTCGAAGTGCTGTGATGAATTCGAATGACGAGGATTTTATTGCCGCGGCTAACGAGTTTTTAGATGCCCTAGATCCTGCTTCGGTCGCCGAATTGGAGGCGAATCCAGCAACCGTCGCTGACAGTGATTTTTTCACCACGAGCGAAGGTGTCACGATCGGTCGTTGGGAATTAGGAAATGTTTTAACCGGCAACAGCTTCATGGAACCCATATTGTTTCCGCTTGAAAATTTTCAAAGCGTACATTTTGCTTATGGTAGCGCGTTGCAAAACTTCGAATTTTTGGGCACCGGATATTATTCCCTCACCGCAGCTACCTTTCCGACCGCCGTTAACGGATCTTCTATTGGGGAAATGCCATCCTCGGGATCCCTTACCTGGTATTTTGGTTTTGGCCAAGGTGAAGTGGCGCTACCTGTAATTTTTGACGGAAAGCAGTTCAATGTAACCGGTTCCCTGAATGGTTTCCTGTTTTCAGATAGCGGCGATGTGATATCTCGCGCTTTTCTTGGTAACGGCGAAGCAAGGATGCTCGGATCGTCCATGACTTATGCGACGTTTCTTAGCGGTTTCTTTACCGGTGACAACGGCGGTTCAGCACCACTGGGCGCGGGGCTAACTTACCAGGTATTTTACGACCCAAATCCGTTCGAAGGTGTCGCGGCATTCGGTCTTGTCAATCAAATTGCCGACGCGCCTACCCTGCAAACAATTGTCTATGCGTTCAACTTCGAAGACGGTGCGGCAATGCCGTTTAGTACTACCAGACGAGGCTTATTCGACACGCCAATGCCGCTTGCTTCATTTAGCACTAGCGGCGGCAACACATTTGATCAAGGTCTTGCTTCTCCGCTTGAAGCGGCAACGGAATCCATGACAGGCGCTCATTTCCGTAGTTTCAGTACCGGCTACACTTTTAATGGTAATTTCTTGGAAGTGCCGTCCCCGACTCTAGTCGATCGTTTTCATGTTGTCGGCGCCGACTTTACCACCCCGGCTAATGTCGTGTTGAGTCAAAGCGGTAGCGCCACCTTCTCTCGTTACAATTCGACTTCACCGACCATACTGCATAGCTCAGGCTTAGCTGATGTAGGCGTTTTAGACACCGCTGATTTCGTCGCCAACTTCACGACGGGCTCGCTTGATGTCACTTTTAGCGGGCATTTCACGAGCTTAGATAACCTCACCTTCACCGCTAGCGGAAATAACGTGCCGATAAATCGGGGCTTCGTCCCCTTGGTCGGTACCGCGATTGACGGCGGTGCGACGGGTTCGATTGGGTGTAGTGCGACGTGTTCCATCGACGGTAGTACGAACTACGCGTTTGCGAGCGCCTTTCCCGGCGGACCACCCCGGGTTGTCATTTCAGCGTTTGAGATTGGCGGGGTTAATATCAGCACGATACCATTTCAAATCAGCGGCGCGGCGATATCCAAACGGCCCTAACTTTCGCTTTTTCCGGCGCGACGAACTCTGCGACGCCAAATCACTCTTCAGATACACCAATTGCCCATTAGCAACGGCCAGATCATTTCCTCACGTTGCGTTAAAGCGCATAATACCGCTCTTTTATAAGCGCAAATTTATTGTACGACAACGATACCGACGAAGGGGAATTGCATGAGCTACGCCGATCGCGATGGCGTTATTTGGATGGATGGGAAGATGGTGGACTGGCGAGACGCTCAGGTACACGTGCTTACTCATACCTTGCACTACGGCGTCGGCGCTTTTGAAGGTATACGCGCCTATCAAACCGAACGCGGCACGGCTGTATTTCGACTCGCCGAACACACCAAACGCTTATTCGAAACAGCGCACATTCTGGAGATGGAAATTCCATACTCGCCCGACGAAATCAACGACGCGATCAAAGCGACGATTCGCGATAACAAACTTGATACGGCTTACGTACGACCTCTTGTTTACTACGGATCGGAAGGCATGGGATTACATGCCAATAACTTATCGGTGCATGTTGCCATCGCCTCGTGGTTTTGGGGTGCCTATCTTGGCGCTGATGCCTTAGAAAAAGGTATTCGAATTAAAACCTCTTCTTACACGCGACACTTAGTGAATAGCGTGATGTGCAAAGCGAAAGCCTGCGGTAATTACATCAATTCCATCATGGCGCTCCAAGAAGCGGCGCGCGATGGCTACGATGAGGCTTTATTGCTTGATGCGGATGGTATGGTCGCTGAAGGTAGCGGCGAGAATATTTTTATCGTTCGGGATGGGAACCTGTATACACCCGAGCTTACCTCAGCGCTTGAGGGTATCACCCGAAATACGGTGATAAAACTGGCTGAAGACCAAGGCCTGTCGATTGAGGAACGGCGTATCACGCGTGACGAAGTCTACATTGCCGACGAGGCGTTCTTTACCGGCACAGCGGCAGAAGTCACACCCATTCGTGAGCTAGACAATCGGGCGATTGGTCGCGGTAGCATTGGCCCTATCACCAAGCAATTGCAACAAACGTATTTAGATGTTGTGGAAGGCCGCCGAGGAGAATACGAATCGTGGCTGACCTACTTATAAACTTTTAGGTATCAGCGTGCCGGTAATCTGGCGTCTCGTTGATGGCAAAAAAGGCCACGAGCGCCAATCTTCGGGCCTAGTGCAGGCGCTTGGCAAGCTCTGTGAATGCTCGGTGCATGATCTAAATGCCGATCTAAGCACTTCTTTAATGACGATGTTCGGTTTGCGTCGCCGCCGCTTCCCGTCTCCTCGACCGGATCTGATAATCGGCGCTGGGAGAAAGTGCCAGCTCCCCCTAATTCTAAGCAAACGCGCTTTCGGCGGCCAAACGATATATCTCATGCGGCCTGGCCTACCCACTCGGCTATTCGATTTATGCGTGATCCCTCGCCATGACGCACCCTCCCCCGGCGATAATATTGAACAGAGCGAAGGCGTATTGAACGACCTGTCGCCCAGTAAAGAGCCAGATCCCGCTCGCGGCACTATTCTCATCGGCGGCCCGTCTAAACATCATGCCTGGGATCACGAAGCCCTCCTTAGCCAAGTCAGGCGGCTGGTCTCTGAAGACCAAGAGATTACTTATTCAGTCACTACGTCGAGGCGCACGCCACATCAAACTGTCGAAGCGCTGCGTGGCATGTCTAATATCAATTACGTGGCCCCGGAGAATACTTCTGATAACTGGTTAGGCATTGCGTTGGCGACTGCTAGCAGGACCTGGGTCAGTGCAGATAGTGTATCAATGATGTACGAGGCACTAAGTGCGGGGACAAGACTTGGCATCATTGCGGTTCCCGAGCGGCGCGAAAGCCGGATTACGCGCGTGTCTCATGATTTGGTTGCGCGTGGCTACGCCAGCACCTTTGAAACCTGGCTGAAATCGCCTGGCTTACCGTCCGTGGCACCTTTACAAGAAGCTGAGCGCATCGCCCAAATTGTTCAACAACGATTTAACTTATCATAGAAATCCACCATGGCTAATCGCAACAAGAACATGACGGTGCTGCAACTGTTGCCAGATTTAAATGTTGGTGGCGTTGAGCGCGGCACAATCGAAATCGCCACCGCGTTAGTGAACGCCGGCCATCGCGGTTTGGTGATTTCAAATCACGGTCGCTTGGTGGCGGAATTAGAAGCCGCAGGCGCAGTTCATTACGATTTGCCTATCGGTAGGAAGTCGCTAGCCACGCTCGGGTTAGTTCGGAAAGTCAGACGCATCATGCTTGAGCAAAAAGTAGACATTGTTCATGCGCGGTCGCGCTTACCGGCCTGGATAGGTCGCTTTGCTTTGCGTGGTATCCCACCCTCCAAGCGTCCACGTTGGATTACCACTGTGCATGGTCCTTACTCGGTTAACCGTTATTCCGAAGTCATGGCGAGCGGAGAAAAAGTGATCGCTATCTCTGAATTTATCCGTGACTACGTGCTGAATAACTATCCGCGGGTTAACGCCGAGAAGCTTACCGTGGTACATCGCGGGGTTGATATCGAGCGCTACACGCCATCGTTCAAACCAAGTACTAGCTGGATGAAAGAATTTCAGGGCGCCGATTTCTACGACCCAGACAAAAAAATACTTATCTTCCCCGGGCGCCTTACACGCTGGAAGGGCCAAGCCGATTTTCTAGCACTTGTGGGCTCTCTGATTTCAACAGGACAAAAGGTTTGCGGTTTAATCGTAGGCGCTCAAAGTGATGCCAAATCACAGTTCGAACGGGAATTAAAACAAGACGTGTCGAAGCGCGGCCTCGAAGAACATATTCATTTTTTGGGCGAACGTCACGACCTTCGTGAATTATTTTCGCAAGCCGATATTTCCTATTCTCTGCCAAATGTCCCTGAGGCCTTTGGCCGCACAACGCTTGAAGCACTGAGCTTAGGCACACCAGTGATTGGATATGATAACGGTGGCACCGGCGAGATCCTCCGGCACTTATTCCCAGCTGGCTTAGTTGCACCGGGTAATGTTAATGAAGTTGCAGCAAAAACGCGGCAGTTTCTCACAAGCGAGCCCGCCGTTCCTGAGAATCACACGATGACCAGTCAGAATATGCAGCGCGAGACACTAGCAGCGTATCAATCGATGCTAAATTGAGGCGATATCAAGGCGCCTGTTGAAACTCCCAAACCCCATAGTCGTAGTTGAAAGTCGTTTTTAGAAATCTGTTGCAATGGTTTTCGAAAAATCGTCTATCGTCGCTGTCGAACCAAGAAAATACATCAACAGTCTCTTTATTTACTTCACCAGGAGGCCTTTCCGGATCGGCCTTCGCGATCATTTCCTGCTTAGTCGCGGCATTAATGCCCGTCTGTATATTATCCGCTGTTAGCGGTAGCGCTAAAAACGTATTAATTCGGCTTAGTTCAGCATGCGGATTCACCAATAACTTTTCATAGTGAACGACAATGATCTTACCCTCATGTGCTCGCAGCATTTTCCCCCAAGCGTTGACGAATCGGATAGACCACCAAATATCACTGTTAAATCGATGACCTGCCGGATCGCCGCGTAAAAAATCGCTGAAATTTAGCTCGTAGCGAGCCTGCCATTTCCGATAGTTCGATACTAAACTCGCTCGGATATCACGCACCAACAAAATATATTGAGGCAAATGTAAAAGCTTATGCCTTACAAGCTGAGCGGCGACGATCGGCGGGATGCTGTGAGAGCTAATAATCCTTGGTATGTGCTGGTGAACTACTTCATCTTTTGGTCCACCAATAATATCGTTAGCATGATTAAATTCCGGTGGCGGTAGCGCATAATGGTCCGAGAGGGCGTTGGCCAACATGTATTTTAGCCAGTGTGTGCCTGCTTGATGCTGACTCACTATATGGGCAGCAACATCTCGGTTCTTAATTAAAGAAAAATTAGTACTTCCTCGGCGCAAACGATGATAATGAAACAACAGCGCCGTGCGGAAAGAAGCAGTAGTCGATTCTTTTTTTGTTATTTGCACAGCGACACTATAGCGTTTTTTTATCGTTCTTTACTTCGCAAACGTGAAAATACTAATAATTAAATTAGGCGCATTGGGTGATGTCGTTATGGCGACACCGCTAATTGAAGCTATTCAATCGACTTATCCCAACGGCGATATTCATTTGCTGACCACGCCACAATTTGCGTCTATTTTTACCTCGTGGGAAGGAATTCAAGTCCACACTTATCCTCGCCGCGGCTGGGCCGCTATGTGGTCGATCATTAATTTCGTTCGACGCGGGCACTTTGATACGGTCTTTGATCTTCAAGGCAACGATCGAACCAGCCTTATCTGCGCGCTCTCCGGCGCTCAACAACGCGTCGGAAACCATCCGCGTTTTCCCTACACGCATCACCCAAAATCACGCTGGCGCGGTGACAGTCATATTTTTGAGCGCATGACGTCCGTGCTGCAAGCAGCGCGTGTGGAAGTGACCAACGACATTCCGGTGATACCCGTCGATGCTACTCAACGCGATAAAGTCGATCGGTGGCTAACAGAGCGCGCGCTTCATTCGGTTAAGCTTGTTGCTATTCATGCTAGCGCGAGCGCTGCACGCGCGGAGAAATGCTGGCCACATTTTGCTGAGCTGGCCAATAAATTGCTGCCGTTTGAATTTACGCCGGTGTGGCTGGGTAGCAAGGACGAAGCGCCTTCCAACGCCGCACTCATTGCTGCCTCTGGCGGGATAAACGCTTGCGGTGAATTTTCAATTCCGGAGCTAGCCTACTTTAGCAAGCGAATCTCCTTTGCTGTGACTAATGATTCCGGACCTATGCATGCACTAGCTGTCGGCGGCCAACCAATTTATGGCCTATTCGGCCCCAGTGATTGGCGTCGCAATCATGCGCTCGGCCAGGCGCAAAACGTGATCTCGAGCACCGACGACTTTGGTGCAATAGATAAGATTAGCGTCGATCAAGTTTGGCGGCGCTTACTCGCCGATCACCGACTATCCTGAATCAGTCTAGTGTACAACTCTGCGTACTGACCCACGACGACGTCTGGCGTGTAATTTTCCCGACAAAGGTTCAACGCAACGTCGGCCAATTTATAAGTGTCTTGCGGCGACGACATTGATTTCGCGATACCAGCTTCCAGAGCTGAGCTACTGTTGACGTCGACAAGCACCGCGGAACGCTCATCGAGTATTTCTCTCGGACCTTGAGTTCTAGTAGCAACAATCGGCACGCCTCTTGCCATCGCTTCGAGACAAACAATTCCGAATGGTTCATCGCGCGACGGTAGGACAAAAATATCAGCATTATCTAACAGACCACCGACGTCATCTGACCAACCGGATAAGCGAACGTAATCGCTTAAGTTGCGTTTTTTCACTAAATTCCCCAGCGTGGTTCTTTCTTGACCGTCGCCGACAATATTCAAAGAGAGAGAAAAGCTTTTTGCTAGTTCTGAAACGGCTTCGATGAGCAAATCGAAGCCCTTTTTGTGCACTAGCCGTCCAATGGCCAGAAGATTTATTGCTTTACTGTTTTCGAATGTTCTCGGTGCAC
>JBCCFA010000189.1:0-8053 GCA_039029975.1 Pseudomonadota bacterium | reverse complement strand
CCCTATCGGTTTTGTAAGCACGATCGCATCGCCAATCTCAGCGCTTTGCTTAAGCAATGCTAGCTGCTGTTCGACGTGACCGTTTATCGAAAAACCCAAACTAAGCTCTGATCCCTCAGACGTGTGTCCTCCAATTAAACTGGTCTCAGCCGCGTTTAGTACTTCTAGGGCGCCGGTCATTAAATCGCGTACGCTTGACTCGACTTTGCTTGGCGCAGAATAAGGAACAGTCAGTATTGCGAGCGCTGTCCGCGGCGCCGCGCCCATGGCATATATGTCGCTTAAAGCGTGCGTTGCGGAAATTTTTCCAAATAAATAAGGGTCGTCAACCAAGGCCGATAAATGATCAACCGTGTGCACGCTTAGACCTTGTTCGGCGTTGGTGACCAAAGCGGCGTCATCTGGCGAATGGATGCCGCTAACCACTTCGGGGCGTTCAACCGGTGCCAAGTCGCGCAATACTTTGGTCAATATGTCCGGCGCGACTTTGGCGCCGCAACCCAAGCAGCGCATCGCTGCGTTCGACGCCACGCTATCCGTCCCTTCGTCGGTTAGCAATAGCTGCTCTGAATCTGCGTGCTGCGCCTGCATATCGGGAAAATCACGATATTTTTCCATCCAGCGCCGATCGATCCAGTCTTTCCAGCGCCATACCCAGCGGCCTTGTGTATGCCATCGACCGCGACTTGCAATAGCGTAGCGATTACCAGTGCTAATCAGCGCTAACATTTGTGATTGTGGTCGAAAAGCTCGCAGCCGTTTCTTTAGTAATGCCGAGCGCAGATTTCTAGCGAGCGGTGGACCTTGGCGGACGGCAATAACGCCCGCTTTTGGACGCGGATGAGCAACAACGTGGGCAATATCGCCTGCCGCGAAAATGTTCTCGTGCGAGACGCTTTGCAGCGTTTCATGTACTTCGACGAAACCTTCATCATTAACGGCGATACCTGAGTTCTTCAACCAAGCTTGAGAGCCACCCTCAGTCACCCACAAGATTTCGTCGAGCGCCAACTCGCGACCGTCGCTCAGACCGAGACGATCTGAACCTGCTTGGACGGCTTCGACACCAGTCAGGACTTCAATGGAATTGTTGCGCAGCACTTTTTCAAACCTTGCGCTCACGCCCGGCGGGAAGCTCGGTAGAACGCGTGCCGATTTGCTCACTAGGCAAAACTGAATTTCCGCAGGGTCACGCTGTTCAGTAGTTAACAACTCGCTCAAGCGCCGCTGCATGGCGAGAATGATTTCCACCCCGGCCGCACCGCCGCCAACCACAGCGATTTTTCGCGACCCAGGAAACGAAAGCGCGCGCTCAACAATATCTTGCCAGGCACTCATAAAACGATTGATGGGCTTAACCGCGGTGGCGAACTGCGAAACACCGGGAACGGCATCGGTGACCTGTCGCGAGCCAATGTTAATTGACAAAATGTCGTAATCTATCGATGGGCGATTGGCGCAAACGATACGTTGCGCGCTCGGGTCAAGCTCCATCGCTTCGTCATGAATTAATCGCGCGCCGGCGTACTGACATAGCGGGCGCAAATCGACATGCGCTTCGTCGAAATCGTAAATGCCCGCAACAAGCCCAGGTAGCATGCCGGAATATGGCGTGTGTAAGTCGCGCGTTAACAGAGTGATTCGAAGCCCCGGCAACGGTTTCATCCCAAATCTTCGCAGCACCTCTACATGGCTATGTCCGCCCCCCACCAGGACCAGATCTTTTGCGATAGGACTACGATTGGTCAACATGCTTAAGATTTCGTTGATTTAGGATATGTCTACCGGTGGCACGGGTGTGGCGACGAAAATTCTTGTTAAGTTCTTTGAAGCGCATATTCGGTTCTACTGTGGGTCGCATAGCGTAGCAGAAACCAGCGGTTTGGCCGTATTATGGTCCGATATTGGACCAGCAGAGCACTTCCAGGCATGCCGAAAATCAAAGATCCACCAGATTGGTTATGGCCGCCGCCTAATCCTGCAGCGCTAGCGATTGAAGATAACAACGGGAACATCCTCTCCCGGCGCTATCCCGTACATCGTATATTTTGCGTTGGCAGAAACTACGAAGCGCATGCCAAGGAAATGAGCGCGGAAGTCGATCGCGACGCGCCATTTTACTTTACCAAAAGCCCCACGGCGGTGTGTTTCGATCCAAAAGAGTTGCCCTATCCACCAGGCACACAGAACTTTCATCATGAAGTAGAACTTGTGGTTGCTTTGGGCGATTCGGGATTTCAAATCAATCCGCGGGACGCGCTAAAAATTGTTTTCGGTTACGCCTGCGGAATCGACCTCACCCGCCGTGATTTACAGAACAAGGCGAAAGCCGATCGGAAGCCTTGGGATCTGAGTAAAGATTTCGAAGGTAGCGCCGTACTGTCGGCTATTAAACAATTACCGGGCGAGGACATACCAGCGGACGCCCAAATCCGATTAACAGTAAACACTGAAATACGCCAGCAAGCGTTAATTGCCGACATGGTGTGGAAAGTGCCAGAGCTGATCGCCGATTTATCTCGCTACTACCGTTTATCGCCAGGCGATTTGATATTTACTGGCACGCCAGCTGGCGTTGGCACCTTAGAAAAAGGCGATCAGGTTAGCGCATCAATCGAAGGTCTCGGCCGACTCGCGTTTTCAGTTAGTGACTAACGAGGGGCACCAATTGATGAACCGGCGTCAATACTCGGCGGCAAGGGCTCAATAGGAACGGGTCTTACGTCAGTCCTTGGGGGTGTCGGTAGAACGTCGGGCGGCACAGTCGGTGGACGACTGGGTCCTCCGGTCGGTGGCGCACGGTTTGGCACGGCCGGTCGAACATTAATATCGGTGTTTATTTCTGTACCTACTTCACGCCTTGGCGAAGGCATCGGGCTGATCCCGCTGCCCGGCACAAGTGTGCCGTTGGGAGTTGGTGGTACATAGCGGGGAATTACGGTTTGCGAGGGGTTCCGCCCGTTACTGGGTCTGATCCCCTGCAATTTGAGCGTTCGATCGGCGGCCTGACGAAATTCAACCACTGCAGCTTGTTGTCGAACGATGCCTTTCATGTCTTCTACAGATTCTTTCGCCACCAAAAACGACGCCGGATAGCCGATATGAGGATTTAATATCAGTCGATTACCTTCTACCGCCGCATAGGTTTGTATTGAATAAGCGCTCACTTCACCTTGAAATGGCAACGACGACGTTGCACTCGATAAGACGAATTCCACGCGTTGCGCGGGATTAAATTCAACTAATGATGCCTGAATAACGCCAGCCAGATCTCTGATACCCGCTACGCTTATCCAGCGACCGGGCGCTATCCCGCTGGTATCAATTTCTGCTCGCTGTCCCCATCGTATTCGCTGACCGGCGACAACGAATTCCCCTTTGTTGGCGTTATGACTTTCGACCACGCCACTCACAATATTTTCAAGTGCGATTTTCTCAGCAAAAATTGCCCCGTCGCGAATGCCAGCTTTAACCCAGGCGACGCTGCCCTGCTTAACTTGCGCTGTGCTTGCAGCCACTTCATTTAACGTAATTTGTGTCGACTCGTTCATCAACATGCCGTGCCCATTGATTACCAATGGATCCACTGCCGTGATAATGCCAAACATCGCCACGTCACCGCTGTCGGACCAAAGGCCGGTGCCTCCAACGCCGTCTCTATCTCCCGTACCAGGGTCAACGACGCCAGTACCGCCGATGCCGTCCGAATCTTTATCTGCGATGACGCCTGTTCCACCGATACCGTCGCTTTCACCGCCAGGTTCAAAGTGAGCTGCACAAGCGCTAAGTAAAAGGCACACCAAGAGAACAAAGCAGTTAACCCGAAAATGTTTAGTCATCATCTTCAGGCTCGGAGTAAAAGAATGTGCCGAAGTTGATTCGGCGATTGTTATCTGATCTTGCAGCGCTGCGCTTTTTAAGTTGCTTGGCCCGCTTATCAATTTCCTTTAACGCGGCGTTCGCGGATTTCTTCGACAATGACTCAAGTTCCAGAACATCATTTTCGGTCAACCCGTGGTAACTCACCGCACGCTCAAGAAACATCGCCTCAGATGAATCAACGTTGGCCGCTGCAGCAGCGATATGGTCGCGCAAATTCTGTGCAAAGTAATAGAGCTTTTCGTCTTCTCCGCGGCTTGGAATGAAAGCGTCTTTAATTAAAGTAACGCTGTCATTATCTATTGCGACAATGCCTAATCGCGCAAGCTCGTCGAGTACAACACGCGGGCGCAGATCTTGTCGGGACACTGAGCTAACTAAGGATTCAAAACTCACTGTCCTGGCGTTTTTGCTGCGAATAGGTAAGCTTTTCGGGTCGCCTTGCCGGTCTTGGTAGCGACGTTCCGTTAACCAGTTACTGACCACTTGTGCACCCAGCGACACCGCCGGCGGAATCTCGTCTGGCGTTGAATCTTGCTCGCGCAAGCGCCTCACATCTTTGCGATGCACGCCCGTCAACATATTAATTCGACTATCAGTTTGTGGTTTTTCGTTGAGCGGAAAATCCTGCTCAGCAACCTCCACATAAATTTCTTTCAGCAGTTGATTCAGATACGGCAGGGTAATGCCCTTACTCAGCAAGAAACGTACTAGCGGACGCAGAACCTGACGCAGGGCAGTGATTAGCGCTTTTGAAGGATTGCCTGGAGAACTCATCTAATAATTTTGACATTTTTGCGGGAATTTTTCCCATTTTTATACATGAACCACCTCACACAAGCATAAATGTTTTGACGTGGGAATAAATCCCACTATAAGATCAGAACGTGGGAATTATTCCCACTTATAAAATCTTTAACAGTTATTTATGGAGAAACTCATGTTTATGCGATCTATTACAAAGAAATGCGCTACCGCGGTGTTTGTCGCTTTGCTGAGCACAACCGCCGCCACTGCCCAAGACGCTGCGATTGCCGCCGACGCACTAAGCACGGACAGCGGAGAAGACATCGGTATTCAAGTGGCTCGGGATGCTGCTGAGCTGCAAGGCATGCTGAAAAGAACACCAGACGTAGATGTCGTGGATACCGCTTTGGTATTCAACAACCCGCGCCAGCACAAAACTTTAGTGGCATGCGTTGGTTATAACGCCAATGGCCGCGTGATGGGGCGAGCCTATACGGTTGTGCCTGCAAACGGGCTGCGTTTTATTCGTGCCGCCGATATTAGCAACGGGCGAGATTATCTCGGTAGCGCGAAATGCAAAGCACGTGCACGCGTAATCCCTAGCTCTTTCATTGTGGGCATTGGATTTAGCGACGCGCCTGCACGGGTGATTAACGGCTGGGATAACTCCGTTATGCGTTTCCCTGTTGTTGCAAGCTATTAAGGGTTTTTGGTAGCTGTCCTTGGCGCAAAGGCGGCATTCTCCCGTCGTCTTTGCGCGCTTTTTTCCCTCAACGTCTGTTACTTGTATTGACTTGCCAATTTGAACGCGACCAGAATGCGCCTCCCGCTACCAGGAGTCGTTCATGGAGAAACAAACAGTTGGCCTAATTGGCCTTGGTAACATGGGTTGCCAATTCGCAAAACGCTTAATTGACCACGAATTCAAAATTTCGGTATGGGGTAGAACACCCGAAAAACTAAAATCTTGGGAAACCGCAGGGGTAACCGTCACGGCGAATCCGCAAGAACTCGCTGAGACAACCGATGTTGTTATCTTGTGCGTCACCGATACAACTGCAGTGGAACAAGTGGTATTTGCAAAGCACGGCATTGCCGCATCGACCAAGCCCGTCGTACTTATTGATCATTCGACCATACACCCCGTCACTACCCAAGAATTCGCCGACCGTCTCCTAACAGCAAACCGCAGCTCGTGGTTGGATATACCCGTTAGCGGCGGTCCAGCAGGCGCGCAGTCTGGCACCTTAATTGGCATGGCAGGTGGCGATGAAAAAATCTTGACGCAGGTAACACACATTCTCTCGTCTTACATCGAGCGTTTAACACGCATGGGCGACGTGGGTGCCGGACAAGCCACCAAGGTTGTGAATCAAATGGTGGTTGGCGGTAACATCGCCGTACTCGCTGAAGCGCTAAATTATGCCGACAATTTCGGTGTAAGCGCCGCGCAAATTCCCGAAGCCCTCACAGGTGGCTGGGCAGATTCCCGCGTACTACAAGTCCATGGCCGCCGCATGACAAGTGCCGATTATTCAACGGAAGCAGATGCGCGAATCATGTTGAAGGATATCGATATCGCGCTCGACATGGGCGCCAAAACCACCTCTCGCATGCCAGTGACGGCGCTCGTTAGAAAAGCCTACAACAAACTGATCGAATTGGGCCATGCTGATAAGGGACAAAGCGGTCTCATGTGGCTATTCAAGCAAAAACCATTGAGCTAATCCCGTACAATAGAATGTTCCAACAATAATAATGTAAGGCGAATAATGGCTCACGACCAAATGGCCCTAGTGGGATTTATGCAGGCCCAGAACTGTTCCAACTATCCGGCGTCGTGGCGACACCCTGAAGCGGCTCAGAATTTTCTGAGTGCAGACTACTACCAACACGTGGCGCAAGTTCTGGAAGCCGGCAAGTTTCACATGTTATTTTTCGACGACCGGCTGGCCATGCCTGATATTTTCGGTGCCGACCATCGCGCGTCAATCGAATACGGCATTCGCGTAGTGAAAATGGATCCCATCCCAATCTTGGCGACGATTGGTGCCGTCACATCGAAAATTGGTCTTGGCGGTACGCTGTCCACAAGCTACTTCGAACCTTTCCACATTGCGCGTCAATTCTCCACACTCGATCACATGACTAATGGTCGGGCAGCCTGGAATGTGGTGACATCGCTCAATGATTCCGAGGCCATGAATATGGGCAGAACGGAATCCATTGCCCACGATTTGCGCTACGACCGTTCAGATGAATTTATGGAAGTGGTGCTGGGTCACTGGAATGCGTGGGACAAAGACGTTTTGTTGCTCGACCGAGAATCAGGTAAGTTCGCCGATCCAGACAAAGTGACACGATTGGAACATGACGGTGAATTTTTCAAATCGCGCGGGCCGTTTACCGTACCCCAAACCCCGCAAGGGCATCCTGTTGTCATTCAAGCCGGGCAAAGCGGCCGCGGGCGAGAGTTTGCGGTGCGCTGGGGTGAAGTGATTTTTGCGATATTTCCTAATTTAGATTTTGGCAAAAAAGTCTACGCCGACATGCAGGAGGAAGCGGCGCGGCAAAACCGCGACCCAGATTCGTATCGGCTGTGCCCCTTGATTTACCCCATTGTGGGTAAAACCCAAGCGGAAGCAGAAGACAAAGTAGCATTGATTGAAAGTTTAGCGGAACCGATTGATACACTAACGCTGCTATCGGAAGCGCTGAATTTCGATTTCGCGTCGAAAGGCATGGATGATGAATTTTCCGACGACGAACTCGCAAGCTTAAGCGGCCTGCTGGCGGTACGAGATCGAGTATTGAAACTTTCCGGCAAGTCGAACCCGACGGTCGCTGATTTTGTCAAATATAGTGGCCGAGGAACGATCAAAGAAGCACCGAACTTCGTCGGGACACCAGAGCAAGTGGCCGATGGGCTTGAACAGTGGTTCACCGAGCGCGCCTGCGACGGCTTTGTGATCGGCGCGAGTCATATCCCCGGTACCTATGAAGATATGGCCAAGTTAGTGGTGCCGGTCTTACAGAAACGAGGCATTTATCATGAAGATTATGTCAGCGACGTACTGCGCGAAAATCTGGGGTTTGGCGGTTATCGCCTAGCCGGGACATAGCCTTTTGAATCGCGCGATAATCTTCTTGATTAGCCAAGCATGGCCGAACTAAAGACCAAACGATCGAAGAAGAGCGTCAGCGTATTTCTGAATGCCGTAGAAAATGATAGACGACGCGAAGATGCGTTTGCCTTGTTGAAAATCTTCGAAGAAGTCACGAAGATGTCGGCCGCACTCTGGGGAAGCAGTATCGTGGGTTTTGGCGAATATCATTACAAGTCAACCCGCAGCACACAACAGGGCGACTGGCCGCTAACCGGATTTTCGCCGCGAAAAGGTAGCTTGACCGTCTATATCATGCCGGG
>JBCCFA010000188.1:0-8113 GCA_039029975.1 Pseudomonadota bacterium | reverse complement strand
GACTGATAGTTTTCAAGTCTCTCGTGTTACGCCTGCTGCATCGCACAATTGCGTGCAATTTTAAATCCTCTTAGTAACCGCTAGACTATTGGGCAGTTTCCATTAAACACACTCGTCCCAAAAAGGAGAGACCAGTGACCGAAAAACATCGCATTGTCATTATTGGCGCAGGCTCTGCTGGTCTGTGTTCAGCGATTCAGCTGAAACGTATGGGCATTCATGACTTCGTCATTCTAGAAAAGGGAATCGGGGTTGGCGGGACTTGGTTTTGGAATCAATACCCAGGCGCGGAATGTGACGTACAGTCGCATCTTTATTCGTTTTCCTTCGAACCGAAACTCGATTGGAGTCGGCCCTTTGCCGGTCAGGCGGAAATCCTTGAATACCTAAACTACCTAACCGACAAATATGATGTGCGCCGACACATTCGCTTTGAAACGAAAGTCGACGCCATGCACTGGCGCGACGAAGATGGTCGCTACGATGTTGAACTCGCCGGTGACGAAACAATCGATGCGCAGATCGTAATCAGCGCCATTGGTATGTTTAACAACATTGTCTGGCCAGAAATTCCCGGTGTAGAGAAGTTTGAAGGCACCTATTGGCATTCTGCGCGCTGGAACCAAGATCACGACCTTAGCGGAGAACGCGTTGGAGTGATTGGCATCGCCGCGAGTGCAATTCAGTTCGTACCGGAAATCGCGCCGAAGGTTGATCATTTGAGTCTCTTTCAGCGCACTGCCAACTGGGTTGTGCCAAAAAACAACGTGCCTTACAGCGAAGAACAACTGCAGGCATTTAGGGACGATCCTTCTTTAGTGCAAAAGAACCGCGACGATATTTATAAAGTGTGGAACGTACTGGCCACATTTAGCGATAAAGAAGTTCTTGCCGAAATCGAACAATCTGGAATGGAACGCCTAGCCGAAGTTAAAGATAAGGAAACCCGCGAGAAGCTCACGCCGCAGCACCCGTTCGGTTGCCGTCGTCCGCTGTTCTCTGATGTGTACTACCCCGTTTTTAATCGCAACAATGTTTCACTGGTGACCGACGATATTGAGCGAATTGATCCTAAAGGCATTGTGACAACTGATGGTCAACTACATGAAGTGGATACCATAATCTACTCAACCGGTTTTTACACGACCCGTTACTTGCAGGCATTCGAGCTAACCGGACGAAACGGACTAACGATTGAAAACGCTTGGACCGACGGCGCTCAAGCCTACCTAGGGATGAACACCGCCGGCTTTCCAAATCTTTTCATGCTTTATGGACCAAACACCAATCAAGGCAGCATTTTGTTCATGCTCGAAAGGCAGGTTGAGTACGTGATGCGACAAATTAAACGCATGGACGATGAACAACTTGCTTGGGTGGATATCCGTGCCGACGCACAACAGCGCTTTAATGAAAATCTACAAGACGCCTGTGCCAAGGTTGAAGTATGGCAAGCCGCATGCGGCGGCGAGTTTTACTATCGCCATCCGTCCGGGCGATTTGTCACCAACTGGCCCCACAGCATGGATGAGTTTACAGCGCAAACTCGGCGCGAGAACGCGGAGGATTTTGAAAGTCGCGCTTTGGTCGGTTGAAATAGTCGCAATCGTGGCGCCGATGAATGCTTCGCACAAAAGCAATCGCGCGCGATGGTGATGAAGCTTCAAATATGGAAGACGCGATACGACGATTACTGGCATACCAAAATCCTAACCAAAAACACACCGCCCTGACCCGAATTACGATAAGCCTCATTATTATTTTTGCCAATTCCGTGCTTTATGGTTTTTATGGCGTTATGGGTTCAGTAGTATTCTATCTTCTGGGTGTAGAGCTAGCGGGTATTGGTCTAGGCTGGATGTTCTTACCTCTAGTAGTCATGTTGGCTTATGGATTATATAAATCCTTTTTGATGATCATGGACTACTGGCGTCACTATGGCCACGGATAGGCATTTGTTGTTTGTTTTATAGTTACCGGCCAAAGTCGACGCATATAGAAGACGTCCACCGAAAAAGCTCTTAAAGAACGAATCGAACTACTAGCTACGAGTAGTTACGCTGCGGACGAACAGGATTCCTCAATTTCGTTTCCGCACCGCTTTAGTTAGCGGTTGAGAAAGTTCGCCCGCGTTTCCCCCACTCGCGAAAATTTGCGCTCACAAATCCTTGTCTTCCCGAAAATCTGCTGGAATCGGGCAGTTAGTACAAACGCGATCGTCACACAGGCGACAAAGTGTGCGGCGTTCCATATCGGTGGTTTCCATTGAAGCCAATATCTTATGTAAAAGCGAATAGAGATTTTCCTGCTCAGCGCGGGTTAAAGTATTGAGAAGTGGTCGGATCGCTGCAAGGCGTTCCTTCATAATTTGTTCGCGGAGCGCTTTTCCGCGTTTTGTCGCGTAGAGTGCAATCTCGCGCTTATCCTCTCCCTCCTTTCGAATAACAAGTCCATCGTCAACAAGCCGATCTATCAGTCGCACCGTTCCCGAGTGAGTCAATCCGAGTACGCGCCGCAATTGATCGTTAGTGGGACCAAGGTCATACCCGATCACGACCAAAGCCGCAGCAGTTTCCCCCGCACGTTTCATGATTTCACGAGCGCTTGCTTCGATTCGATTAGACACCTCGAATGCAACGACACCCAGCAGATTTGAAGTTTGGTTGATCATAAGCGCCAAAATAAATTGAGAGATCATTATTTTCAACTTGACAATATGTGCATCATACACATATTATATGTGTATGATACACATATATCGACGTAATAAGCGATTTTGAGCGAATCAATTTCTTCATTTCGCAAATAACAAGCAACCAGGGAGCATGCAAAATGTTAAAGAGCCTGAAATACAGCCCAACCGAGTGGGATGCGGAAGCACCACCTGATTTAGAGTTTTTGTTTGAAGCGCGGGTCCAACTTCACTTACCACCCTTAGATGTGGGAACCATGTCCGATGGCAATAGGGTCATCTTCTTTGTTAAAGACGGGACTTTTGAAGGCCCACACCTTCGCGGAAGCGTGGTACCGGACGCAGGGGCAGATTGGATTCGCATTCGGCCGGATGGTTCTGGCATATTAGATGTGCGGTTCTGCCTAGAAACGCATGACAACGCTTTGCTCTATGTGCACTGGGAAGGCAGAGTTTGGACTTCACCGGAGGACGCGGAGTATGCGTTTGACGTGCAAAAACCAGACGACCCAGCAGGCGCTTGGCGATACTATTTCCGGGCTGCCCCGCAATTTGAAACTGGGGATGAGCGTTACGCGTGGCTTAACAATATTGTCGCCGTCTCTAAATCTAGAACCGGCGATGGTGGACCTATTCATCGAGTTTATGCGGTGAGGTGACCGTCGCCTTACGTAACTACGCTTTAGCGCTGCACGTCCCGCAACTTTTCATGCAATCGGGGGTAACCGAAAAAGGCTAGGATCTGAAGGCCTTTGCCACATCACTGCACTTTGATTCATAGCCGCCAGATTGGATAGAAAGCACTTTCTCCGATAGCAAAGCGTAAGACGCCAAATCTTTCTTTCTGTATGCAGATGCAGCCTCCGATTGTAGCTCCCAAATGATTTCGGAATAGCACATATTCGTATCAAATGATGAGCTTAGATGGCCAAAGTAAAAAGACACTGCGGCCAGCAATGCTGCAGATATAACTAATAGTATGATTTTCATTGCCCTAAGTGCTTACGAGCGCGACACCCACGTAATCGGCGAGCAATTCCCGAAGCAGCGCACGAAGAGTGCGGTGTGCAGGGTGCTTGCTAGGCGTTCGGGTATCGCGCAAAAACCATCGCACTGCGTGTCGATTTTTCATTTGGCTTCCACAGCCATCATCGTTGTGACGAGGTGGGCGAACGCCTTTCTCTCGCCACCCGTTTCGCTGAATATTTCTGCGGAGCAGACAGACAATGTTCTGCCGGCACGAATGACTTCACCAACCGCTATGATTTTCTCTCCAAAACCTGGCGCCAAGTAGTTAATTTTATATTCAACCGTAACCACATCGTAACCGTTGGGAAGCAATGTTTGTGCTGCGTATCCCGCAGCACTGTCGGCGACAGCACTCGCGATAATGCCATGAACATTACCGTGCGGTTGAAGGATGTCTTTATGAACGGGAACGGAAACTTCCACATATCCAGGTTCGATTCTCGTCGCTTCGGCCCCCAGCATTATGTCCATAAACGGCTGATCGCGAAGGCTTTGGCGCACTCGGTCAGCGAATCCTTCGAATTTTGGTTTAAACGATTTCGACATAGATTGTATTCAATGGGCACCTAATAATTGAAGCGAGTAACGCATTCTGCGCCCGCTCTAAATACTGTATTTTAGATTATTAGATTTATTCCTTTGGTAAAACCCCTCTTAAGCCGACAATGTCTTTTACTTGATATTTTTTTGTCACCCGGCCGGTGCCCAACTTTGGCGTAAAGTAAACACCTCCATCTTGATAAATAGAATAACTACTTTGAGCGCCGGATTGCATAGTTACGAATAAAAGATAATCTTGGTAAAACGTGTCTGATTCCGTTTGGCCAGCTTCTGCTGTTAAATGCGCCATGATGGATTCGATTTCCCCTTTGTTTGTGATAGTTTCAATATCAACGCCACCGCCGGTCATTACTCTGATCTGTATAACACCTGCATTATCCTCTTTAGCAACTATTTGTTCCGATTCTACGTTATCAGGCTTTCTTTCTCCGAAATGAGTCACGCCATTTTCGTCGACCCACTTGTATATACCACCCGCGTTTACCGCCATCGAAAAAACAACCAGGGTTACTAGAATTGCATTTTTCATTGTTGCTCTATTATTCCGTATCGAAATAGTTTCAAATCAGAAGAGTATAAGTATCGTTGCAAATGTTTGCATAAAGGGTTCTTTGTTACCCTGCATTACTTAACCCTAAATACCTAACGTTTTGAAAACGGAGCACTTTGTAAATGTGCGCTAGCCAGCAAATTGAAGAAGCGCGCTGTAATGCTTCCCAGCTGGCGAGGCCAGCGACATCATTCTCTTGTATGGTTTTATTTCTCTTAGGACTTCCATAGGGGAGGACCCCTAGGCGTATTCTGCCGGCAAGCTGATACCAAATGATTTTAGGGCCGCAACTGCAACCTCTTCCCCTGCCTCCTGTACAAAATGTCCAGCATGCGGTAATTCCATCGGCTTAGGGCAGCCGCGAATCACCGAATTTAATTCATCCATAACAGGTTTTCCAAGTCCCGTATCCAACAACCCGGTGGCCATAAACGACTCACCGCGCCAGTCTTCGGACAGAAATTTTCTCGCTCGCTCGCAATGTTCGATTCCGTCCATTCCGGGATCAATGGGGACCATTTCGGGGAAACGTCGAACACCGGCTTGGTAACGCGCATCCGGGAACGGTGCCGCGTAGGCAACCATGTCGAGCAGGTCTACCTGGCCCGGGCAATAAACTCCTAAAACGCCGGCGATTGGCACGTCGTCCAATTGTGCAACGAACTCTCTCCACTTCAGGAAATCCTCATTGAGGCCACCATTCCCAACAGGCAACGCCGTGTTCATGACAATCAGCCGCTTAAACCGGTCTGGCATATCCATCGGTAGGGTCAAACCGATAATACCGCCCCAGTCACCACAGACCAGCGTGATATTTTTTATGTCAAGAGATTCAATGAAAGCAATCAAGGAATCACGATGAAACGTGTAGCTGTAATCGGACTTTTTAATCGGTTTGTCGGAGCGGCCAAATCCAAAGAAATCGGGTGCAATAACCCGACCACCGCCAGCAGTGAATACCGGGATCATTTTTCGATACAGATAAGCCCAATCCGGTTCCCCGTGGAGGCACAGATAGACATCTTCAGCGTCTCTCGGGCCTTCATCGACATAGTGCATTCTTAGCTCCCCAAATCCGGGCAGCGGATCAATATAATGGGGTTCATACGGAAAATAGGGAAGCACGGCGAATCTTTCGTCTGGGGTTCTTAGCGACTCAATGTTGTCTCTCAACGGTCGTTCCTCATTTCTGGTAATGGATAAATGCAAGGGTAGATCTGGTTGTGCTCGGCGACGATGTACAGAGTTCTACGTTAGACGTCGCGAATGACGGCCACCTTAAGTTCAGTGTAACGGGCACGTTATAGCCCGTTTTTGGAACGCTGAATGAATATCGAGTTTGAAAAACGCGCTGTAAAGCGTCCCAGGGAGCGAGGCGAACGGTCGACACACTTATTAATTGCCACCGTACACATGTCAATATAGTTTCGTTGATTGTACAAAATTTGGAACCAGCCTCTTTATGAAAATGATCCCCAACCTTGATTTCATTAGGCGCCAGAGTAACGCGGTGATGAGATAGCGTCGCGACTCCATCGTTGGATTGAATTTCAAACTGGGACATTTGGTGATTTTCGGTGTTTCATCAAGCCTTGATAACTTTACCGTCGGCCCGGAAGTGAGTCGCTTCAGTATGATTCATATACATACCGATAGCAGCTAATGGTGTTACGCAAATGATGGCTATTACCAAACCCTTAAAATCAGCCATAGTGACATTTAACGCCGAGTTGAGCGACGCTTGAGGGTGGCCGACGGCCGCGGGATCGAGCGGAAAGCCGCGGTCACGCGTCGGTCTCCAACGCATTGTTAGCCGGCATCGCTTTTTGGTTCCCTATGGACTTTTCGATGAATGACAAAACTCGGTCTCTGTATTGTTGCTTGGCAAATTGATGCAAATCAACATGCGCAGCCCCTTCTACGAGCCACAAATCTTTCGGCGGAGCAGCAGCTTCGAACATCTCTCGAGTTTCAGCGGCAGTAGTGTGTTTATCCACAGTTCCGCCCATCAAGAAAAGAGGACACCTGATACTTGCGATATGATCAATTGGGCGAAGTTGGGAAAGCTCAATGTCGAGCCTCGGGCCCAACTGAGACAAGAGAATCTCGGACGGCAACCAGTAAAGGAGACCTAAGCGCTTTTTCACACGATTCCGGACCGCAACCTCAATGTCCCGGTAGACCGACTCTAAAATCATTGCGTCGATATTTAATGGTGATGCGAATAACGCGGAAGCTCCCCCCATAGAAACTCCGAGAACCACAATCGGAATTCTCGGTTCGATGGTTCGAGCGTGCTTGACCGTCGCGATAACATCATATCTTTCTAAATGGCCGACTGTGATCGCGCTCCCAGAGCTTTCGCCGTGAGCTTGAAAATCTATCATCATGACCGAGTATTGATGTTGGTAGAACATTCGCGCGCGCTCAATCATTGAGCTGCGGGAACTTCGGATTCCGTGAAACAGAAGAACTAGGCCTTTCGGATTTTTAGCGGAAATGTGCCAGCCTGCAATTGTGGAGCCAGACTTACTTTGAATGTCGAACGAACCGATCGGCAGATCTTTCGGAAGGGTTGGTTTGCTCGGCGCTGGTTTGACCAGCTGACCTCCAACTGTCCAGGACACCGCAGCGCCAACCAAAAGCGCGAAGATGGTCGCGGCGATAACGGTGCTCAGATTTCGAAATGACATGTTTCCGAATTGAAGCCGGCTAACGAGAAGCATGTGGTGCGTTGCAGCGCATTGAAGAAGCGCGCTGTAAGGCGTCCCAGCTGGCCACGGGCCAGCGCGATCATTCTATTGTTAGATGTATAGACTTGAGTCATACGGTTGCGGTGCTAATGATTAACCACAAAAATATAATAAAACACAAAGAAATAAATAATAGGCTGCCTGATAATACCCAAGCGGTTCGTCGTATTTCTCCGTTTTCGTCCAGTGTCATTAGCCAAATGGGTACAATCGAAATGGACGCCAGCAAGATACTCATTAGCACATTGAACACAGGTAAGAATTCTTGGAGAGACCATCCGCCAAGCATGAAGTTATTACACGACGAGAGAGATACGCAGGCAAGCACAAACCAAAACCATGCTTTAATTTTTGGTGAATCGCTCATGCCTTTGAAAATACATCTAACGTTAAGGCCCAATCGCGACAAACCGAAGGTTTGGCGTCGAGCGCGATAGCCCGTATTGCGGCCGCTGGTTAGGCATCAAACTGTGACTTCATGTTCCATTTTGATTTTTTACCGCCTCACCGATCGAGTTAGCATCTGAG
>JBCCFA010000187.1:0-8121 GCA_039029975.1 Pseudomonadota bacterium | reverse complement strand
TTTATTTCGACCATCGAAATTAATTTGCACGTAAGGATCGTCTACCGGCAACAAATCGTTGAATATTGTCCGAATATCTACGCGCGGTAGGCCCGCCATGAAAAGGAGGGTAACGAGAGCAAAAGCACCAAGAACCAACGCACGGTGCTTCATTACCCAACGGGCGATTACAAAACGCATAAAGGTTTCCCTTAACTCAAATTGGTGCGGCGCTAGCGCCCCGCGGATTAGTAGAAATCACAAATGTCTTTGAATGACGTTTATTGTTGGTAGAAACTAGCGAGGAACAAAGAGGAACTCAAAAGCCTTCAACCGTATACGCCGCATTATGACGCAGAATGGCTAATCTTTGAAAATACGGGGGTTTAAAATTGATTTACTCAGACCTTGAAGTCGTTTCACCGTCGAAACATGAGAAATTCAATCGCCCAAGGTCTAGATTGCGTGGGCTTCGATGTTGAAACACGCATTTCTTGTTTGGCTGTTTGAAATTGCTTCAAATCGATTTTGAGCTTGTTTTAAACCGTTTTCCTAGCTAGGCGCTCTCCTACCGGTAAATCGGCTCGAAACCTCTAATCCCCGAGGTTTATAGCGCTAGATAGGTTGTCATACTCGACAAAATACCCTGTAGATCCGATAGTGTAATGAGAATCATTATTACTTATACTGTTACGTTATAATATTTCATATAAGCCACTTGTGGAGAATATAATGAAATCGGATATCCATCCCGAGTATCGGGAAGTGCTATTCCACGACGTATCGGCGGATACGTATTTTCTGATTCGATCGACCGTGAACACGACCCAAACTGCGGAGTATGAGGGCAAGACTTACCCTTATATGAGTCTAGATGTTTCCAGTGCATCACATCCCTTTTACACAGGGAAACAGAGCGTCGCCAAAAATGATGGTCCAATCGCA
Source organism: Pseudomonadota bacterium (assembly GCA_039029975.1). Lineage (GTDB taxonomy): Bacteria > Pseudomonadota > Gammaproteobacteria > JBCCFA01. Next base: position 7,197 of record JBCCFA010000187.1, on the reverse strand, counting down.
AAATTCAATAAACGCTTTAGTCGCGCGGGGAAATAACAATGAAGGTATTAAGTTCGCTCAAAAGCGCGAAATCTCGACATAGAGACTGTCAGATAGTGAAACGCCGGGGACGCGTCTACGTGATTTGCAAATCAAACCCGCGGTTTAAGGCCGTGCAAGGCAAACCCAAAAAGCGTTAGTTTTTTCAATCCAAACACTATCTTATGTTGTATTGATCGCTCCGGCGAGCTATTCGAACTAGGCATGGCGCTATCCTTATCTTTGTTCAGGTCCCGAATTGATTTCGAAAATGCAGTTTATTCGGATTGAACAGCTTTGTACCTGAAGCACGATACCAAGTGATCATTCACCATTCCCGAGGCCTGCATAAATGAATAGCAAGTCGTCGAGCCAACGAATTTAAAACCGCGCTTTTTTAAATCTTTGCTTAGCGCATCCGAAACGCCAGTTTTTGACGGAACTTCTGCCCCGGTTCGCCAATTATTTTGCACTGTCGCGCCATCTACGAAATCCCATACGTATGCGGCAAAGCTGCCCTGTGATTGTTGAATGTCTAGGATCCGTTTTGCGTTCTCTACAACCGCATCTATTTTTAGCTTATGCCGAACGATTGCTGGATTTTTTAATAAGACCGCGCGTTTCTTCGCGGAATACCGAGCGACTTTCGCAATCTCAAATTCCACGAAGGCTTCCCGATAGCCGTCCCTTTTTTGCAATATGGTCAGCCAACTGAGTCCCGATTGGGCACTTTCGAGCGATAGTAACTCGAATAATTTTTGATCGTTATGTTCAGGTACGCCCCACTCAGTGTCATGATATTCGGTTTCAAGTTCATGCTTCTCAGCCCAGGGGCAGCGTTTCGGCATTCATTACCCCTCAGCGATATCGCCGTTCTCTTGTAGTCTTGCAATTTCTTCAACACTAAAACCAATTTCGCGCAGCACCTCGCCATTATGTTCACCCAAGCTTGGGGCTAATGGCTGGGGCTGTTCGGGCATCCCACGCATGCGTGCGGCGGGGCGTGGCTGGCGCACCTTGCCGAACACCGGATGCTCGTAGGTTTGGATGGTATCGTTCACCAAGATCTGTTCATGATCCAACATCTCCAAGCGACTTAAGACCGGTGCGCAGGGTACGCCCTCAGATTCAAATTTTTCCAGCCAATACACACTTGATTCGGTGGCAATGATTTCGGCCGTGCCCTCAAGTCGTACTCTTATGTTTTCAAAACGGGCAGCCGTGGTCGCGAAACGCGGATCATTTATCCATTCGGTTTTGTTTAGTGCGCGGCAAGCACCGGCCCATTGATCATTTGACATAGATGCGACCGTAATAAACCCATCTGTTGTTTTGAAAACGAGATCTTGTGCTATTTGCCCAATCGTCCCATCTGGCTCATCACCCACAACCGTCAGGCGCATCATGCCCTCGGGCCACATAAAAGCGACGGTTGCGTCGAGCATATTGAGCTCTATGTGTTGCCCCTCTCCAGTCCTCTCCCGCCCGAGTAATGCCGCGGTAATGGCTTGGGCGGTGGTAAGAGCCGTCGTTTTGTCGGGGATGACGGTTCTCATCATGCGTGGAATGCGTTCCTCATGATCTGCTTGAATGTCCGTCATGCCGGATAGGGCTTGAATGACCGGATCATATACGCGCTTTTGCGCGTAAGGTCCGTGTTTGCCAAATCCGCTAATCGAAACGTAAATAATCTTTCCATTAGTTTCGCGAATATCTTCGTAGCCGAGTCCGAGTTTTTCCATCACCCCGGGACGAAAGTTCTGCACCAAGACATCGGCTGTTGTGGCTATACGCCGAACGATATCTCGACCTTCTTCGGTTTTGAGGTTAACGCAAACATCGCGCTTCCCACGGTTAATATTGAGAAAAAAGGCGGTGACATTACCCTCAGCTGTGCCCATGCCTCTGGTGATATCGCCTTCTGGCGGCTCAACCTTGATGACATCGGCGCCTTGATCCGCGAGCAACATAGTTGCTGCCGGACCCGATAGCACCCGGCTCAGATCAAGAACTCTAAACCCGTCGAGTGGACCTTTATTCATGTTGAACCTCTCTGTGAATTGCCGAAGTTATCTCAATTACTGGGCGTACCATCCGCCATCCACAGGCAGCGCAACGCCTGTCACATAACTTGCTTTATCTGACAACAACCAGGCAGTGGCGTGACCAATTTCTTCAGGCCCAGCAACACGTCTCATTGGTACTTGAGAAATTAGTTTGTCGCGAATTTTCACGCTTGCATCCGTTACGCGGTCAAGCATCGGCGTTTCTATAAACCCCGGACACACGGCGTTTACCCGAATGTTGCTAGCGGCATATTCCAGCGCAACGGTTTTTGTAAGGCCCACCACGCCGTGCTTCGCAGAGTTATAGCTGCACGCGCCTGCCAAACCAACTAGGCCGGCTACCGAAGCCGTGCTCACGATACTGCCGCCACTTTCTTGTTTCACCATTTGTTCAACTTGGCACTTCATGCAATTAAAAACCCCGGTCAAATTCACTCGTAACACCCGATCCCAATCTTCATGGCTATAGTCGAGTATTTTTAGCGCCGGGCCCTCTATACCCGCGTTATTGAATGCCCCATCGAGTTGTCCATATTTCTGCACTACGTTGGCGGTTGCTGCCCGGACTTGATCGTAATCTGATACATCAATGTGCAAAAACTCTGCTGAACCGCCCGATGTGTTAATGGCATCGATAGTTTCTTGACCCTCTTTGTCTTGCACATCAAAAATCACAATTTGTGCGCCTTCACTGGCTGATATTTTCGCCGTCTCCTTACCGATTCCAGTACTACCACCAGTAACGATTATTACCTTATCTTTCAACATGCTCATTGATCGGTTCTCGCTTTTGTTACGCTCTAATTTTACGGAGCATTATCCTCGAATCGAAAGAATGAAACATCCGTTTTATTCAAGTAAGTATTATCTAATCTCAGTTTTATTAACGATTGTTGACAAAATCCTTAATTACATAATGTGATCCACGCACGGTGGAGACAAACAAGTTCTTGTCATCATCTGCTGCTGATAGTGGTGGACGACAATGCACGCAATTCATAAGCCTTCGTTTGAGCAAGCTAAGGCGAACAGTTTTGATATTCCCTTTTTGACGGTAGCGGATACTGCTATGCATCTTGGCGTGTCGAAGTCAAAAATATACAGAGATATTCGACGCGGGAAGCTAGCCGCTGATCGAACACTAGATAGAATAACGCTGATCTCACCACGCGCACTGAAGGCAGCGTACCCGGATTTTGAAATCCGAAAAGTCGTTGATTTGGATGCATCGCCACTTTTGCGACCGCAAGGCATGCTTTTGAACCAAGGGTTTGCTACGCCGGAAGAAATGGCAGTGGACGGTATCGCGAATCAGCAATGTGAACGCGCCTTAGAAAATATTCCGGCGGTGGATGAGCCTGAAAACCCACCATTGGAGGTGGGCGGGACGTCGGAAAAAGACGAAAATAGAACGACTCAGGCATCGCCATTAGGCGAAGTTTCTAGATCGCAAGATAGACAACAATCAAGCGAAACGCCCGCTAAATCGGTGAATTTCTCGACAATTAACCTAATTCGAACTAAATTTTTATCACTACTTCTGCCCAGATTAGATAGTCGAAAAAAATATGGAAATTCGACGGAACTAGCGCCCATGAAAGAATCCACAAACACTAGCTTCCCCGTGAGCAAAGAGGATGAAAGCGAAATCAACAGCGACCGAATAGAAATGCTGGAAGCCGAACTGGAATCTTTGCGCTTGCGTATAAAGATTCTAGAAGCGCGTGTTATGCCAGTGGCTGCCGGCAATAACGTTGAATCAGAAAGTGACGACACGGAAGCCGCTACCAACGTCGCTCATGGCATGTTCTCAGATTCGAGTGAACCAGGGGCTCAAACACGCGAAGAACAAGAGACGGCCCAAGGTAAGGTCCAGCAACAGGTAAATCATCTTGGTCCATCGCCGGCGGCTCGAACACCTGTTAGAAAGAAAAGAAAAATCGCGCGACGTTCTAGACGAAAAAGTAAGATTAAGCGTCGTCTCTTTTATTCCTACGGCCTGTTAATTTGCGGCGGAGCGTTGGCCGTGTTGGGCATTATGGTCGCAAATTTACTTGGCATTGGTTTTGGCGACTCCGTCAGCCTGCCGCTCGATCCGGCAGACGGAACGCCTGCTCTAATCGAGCTCGATGACAAACCCGATCTGGAAGAGCTAAGAAGAGCTATAGAGAACGCACAAAAATAGCTTCGAACTACCGGCTACTCAGCATTAGCGGCTATCTCATCTAGGGTTTTAACTAATGTGGGTCTAAAAAGCGTGTAGTCCTCGCTCATGGGGAAATGGCCTAGACCCTCAAGCATTTGGTAGTGAGCTGTGCCCGACATGGACGCGGCCGTTTGTTCTATCCATTCTGGCGGGCAGGTGAAATCATACTCACCGGCAAATAAATACAAGGGCACCTTGTCTGCATCTATTCTCCCAGCGCGATCTTGGTCCGTATTCTCCACACCCCAAAAATACAAATCGCTGCGCATCGCCTGAGGATGGGCACTTTGACACATGCGATTTATTTGCCGGTCATGTGCGGAGATACCCGGGGGCATTACCGCATCGACGACGCCGGGCAACATTAGTGGTGCGTTCACAGCCGGATCGATCCACCAATCGTGGAAGAAACCATACGTTGGCACGGTCCCGGCCATACCAATTAGCCCGCGAAATTTTTCTGGATACTTTTCCGCCAAATGACAGGCAATCACGCCACCAATACTGCAACCAATGAAAATGGGGTTCTCTAGGCCGAGTGAATCGGAAAAATTCGCAACGAATTTGGTGATCCAATCAGAAGTGAGCAACAGATCTTTTTTATGAAAGTCATCACTGTAAGGTGGATCCGATTTACCGTGGGCCGGTAAATCATAAGCAATAAATCGATATTTCTGAGTTAACTCCCTGTCCTCAAGTAAGTGTCGCCATTGTCTGTTCTCATTGCCGGCGGTGTGCTGGCATAAGACCGGTATCCCTTCGCCAGCCTCAAAATAAAAGACTTTGTGCTTCACGCCGTCCACTTCCACGGTTTGATAACGACCTACCGCTTGAAATTCGTCTGGCCAAACAGGATCAGGGGCGATTGTCGGTTTCCCGTTGAGTTCTCGCCCAACCCGCAACCATTCCGACAGAGTTGTCATCTGTTGAAATAGCGGGCGTAAATCGCCTTCCACCTGCATATCGCCAACGCCGATTGCTGCAAAAAACGCTTGGCGCATGGGTTTGGGATCAGGCGCGAACAGTTCTGCCCAGACGTCTTGCGCGGCATTCAGTGTAAACGCACTAGGCTCAAGAATGGTTGTATCTGAAATTAGTTCAGTAATCTTGCCGGCGTTAACCTTGATCACGTGGCGCGAATTTTCAATAACAATTGCAATTGCGCCATTGAATTTTCGGCCGTTGTATTGACAGGCTTGGTCGCCGTTAATTGCCTCAACCCAGCGCGCTAACCAACTAGCGTCGATGTGTGCTGAGTTAATCTGTTCAGGTAAATTCATTGGTCTACTCCTTGATTGTTATTTCAGCAGATCAGCCACGGCGTCTAGTGCGACTTGCGCGCACTCCTCGTCTTGATCCCCCGTTGCGCCGCTCACGCCGATCCCACCGATTTGCTGACCGGAAGCTGTAAGGATTGGTAAACCGCCAGGAAATATCACCAAGCCGGGGACCTGTTCAATGCCATAAGGGTGGTCTTTCGAGTAGTTTAATTCACCTAGGGCGCGCGTAGAACGTGGCATACCGGCAGACGTTCGTGCTTTTAGGTGTGCTATTTGAATGCTATGCATAAAAGCGCCGTCTTGGCGACGAAATAATTTTAGATTACCGCCGTCGTCGTAAATTGCAATATTTATCTTTCGCCAACCCGCGCTCGTCGCTTTCGCTTCGCACGCGTCCGCCATTTTTTTTGCCATGGCTAAAGTCAAGTAGGGTTTGGTCTCTAAGCCATGCGCGACATTCGCGATGAATAGCCCTAATAGGATGATGTAGTACTTCATACCTTTCCCTCGCTCATCTGAATTTGTTTAAATAGCGTACCTTATTTCCTAGCAAATCTTCTTCGAATGATTGTGTCAAAATGGATCCCGTTAGCCAAGGTGTATTAGGCGCTAGTGCGTCTCTTAGCGTAAGTCGACGAGAACACCTTGTCCTCGCCGTCCTATGCGGATGGCTCGCTGGCATGGCACCAGATTTGGATTCTTTCATTCGATCTGATACAGATCCGCTGCTTTATCTTGAATATCATCGGCAATTCACTCACGCATTAGTTTTTATCCCTGTTGGCGCATTGATTTGCGCTGTTGTTTTTCAGTTCACAATTGCCCGCCGATTAGAATTCAAACTCACCTATATTTATTGCCTAGTCGGTTACGCAACACACGGATTACTAGACAGTTGCACCACCTACGGCACGCAACTCTTTTGGCCATTTTCGAATACGCGAGTTGCTTGGCACGCGGTCTCTATTATCGATCCTATCTTCACCATACCGCTTCTGTTATTCGTTTCGCTAGGCGCAATTCTAAAATCCCATCGCTGGGGTTATATCGCTGTTATCTGGGCGTGTTTGTATTTGCTGCTTGGCCTTATTCAAGGAAAACGGGCTGAACATTTTGCAGTGCAGCTTGCTGCTTCAAGGGAGCACAATCCAGTCCGGTTAGAAACTAAGCCAAGCTTCGCCAATATTTTGGTCTGGAAAACGATTTACGAGTTTGAAGGGCGATACTACGTCGATGCCGTTCGGGTAGGTACACAAATGCAGTTGTATCCCGGCAAATCCGTGCGCAAACTCGAATTATCGCGCGATTTACCATGGTTAGACCTCAATTCTCAACAAGCAAAAGATCTGGAGCGCTTTCGATGGTTTTCTAATGACTACCTTGCGTTGTCGGAAAATAAAAATAACTTCATCGTCGACATGCGTTATTCCATCTTACCCAATCAGGTCACCGGCTTATGGGGGATTCAACTACAAACCTATAAAACCGCCTCAGAACATGTCGAGTTTGTTTGGGACAGACGAATTACCGATACCGATAAGCAGATGCTGCTAAAAATGCTGACGGGCAAATAAAAAAGCCGGGGCAATGCGCCCCGGCTTCCGTCTTGATGACAAACTTAAAGTCT
>JBCCFA010000186.1:0-8197 GCA_039029975.1 Pseudomonadota bacterium | reverse complement strand
GACGAAGGTGTGATCGGTAAAAGTCATCCCAGGGTGTGCGAGCGAAGCTCGGGTTTCGGAACGGCCAAAGTACGCCAAATTTCAGGCTCATTAAAATCTCCTCCTCACGATGTGGATTGCGCGCTGTACTAAAATACTTGAGAAATAGTGCTTATAAATTCAGAAGTTTAAGAAACACGGCGCAGTAATTTTTTTATGGTATTTTCGCGAGCACCAAAGGTACACCGCCGCTCGAGAATGAGCAAGCCGCAGCGCTGTTTCCGCAATCGCGAAATCGGTAATTGAACCGGTCTGAGTGCTAAAATGGGAGCCACACGAAAACTTGCTAGAACTTTCACAAGACAAAGGAATTCGGATGGACCTTCTCGAGGCGATAAACACAAACGGTACCTGTCGTTTTTATAAAGACGACCCAGTGGACGGCGAAACAATAGTGCGCCTACTTCAGGCGGCGCAAAAGGGGCCCAGCGGGAGTAATCGTCAGCCAGTACAGTTTTTGGTTGTTCGAGATGCTGATAAGCGCCAGGCGATTCAAGATTTGTACTTGCCGATTTGGGATCAATATATGGAGAAAGCCAAAAGCGGGGCTTGGGAAGTTCGAGGCAACAACAAATTTTTGTCTAACGCTGATCACTTCGCCCGCAATATTGCGCTAGTGCCGGTCCACTTGGTCGTGTGTTTTAACGTAGAAGATATCCAGCCAATTGATGCCGCCTTAGACAGGCCAAGTGTTGTTGGCGGTTCTTCCATCTACCCGGTGATTCAAAATTTTTTGCTGGCGGCGCGCAACGAAGGCTTAGGCACGACGTTGACGACCTTGCTTTGTTTGGCTGAAAACGAACTCAAAACCTTACTCGGCATTCCGGCTAACGTCGGCACTGCCGCGGTTATCACCGTGGGCTGGCCCGCTAAACCATTTCCCAAAAGGCTCAAACGTCGCCCGTTAAGCGAAATCACTTTTGCGGATACTTATGGCGAGCCAATGCCGGAAGTGAGTTCGGCGGAAAATTAGCACGCCAGAGTCTACGATCACCTAACATCATCGGTTGGAGCAATTGACATGACAGCTGCCCATCTCATTAACTCGACGCAAGATACTTTTGAAGCAGATGTGCTGGCCGCGTCTCAAGAGCGACCCGTGCTGGTGGATTTTTGGGCAGAATGGTGTGGCCCGTGTAAATCCATCGCACCGGTGCTAGCGCAGCTAGCCGATGATTATGCCGGCAAGGTGCTGGTCGTCAAAATCGATACAGATGCCGAGCAAGCGTTAGCGCAGCAATATGGTATTCGAAGTTTGCCGACTATGATGATCTTTCGTTATGGCGAAGTGGTTGAACAACTAATAGGGGCCCAGCCTGCGAGTGAGATAAAGGCTGCACTTGAGGCATTTATGCCGCGAGAAGGAGATACGCTAATTCCCGAAATAGAAGCGCTTCGTGATGCGGGTGACCTAACCAACGCGCTTTCAGCAGTTACGCAAGCCGTAGAAAATGATCCAGACGATCTCCGCTTGGCGATATTGCAGGCACAAGTCATGCTGGATCTAGGGGATGTGGAGAATGCGGATTCCATCATCAATCAATTGCCAGTCGCCGCCACTACAACTGACGAGGTGCGCGCCGTGCAAGCGAGAATCACTTTGGCTCAGCACGCACGCGCCGATTTTAAAGATGATGATGTTGGCGCCAAGTTCAAACAAGCCGTGGGACTCGCAGTTTCTGGTGAGATCGACGAAGCGATGGAGTTATTGCTGGAGTTGATTTTGCGACACCGCGATTGGCGTGATGGGTTGGTGCGGGAAACGATCGTGAATATTTTTTCGCAGCTCGATTCAGATGATCCTCGCCTCAAAACATACCGCACGCGATTGGCACGTACGCTGAATTGACGGAGCATACCTACGTATTCCAACTAAGTTAGATTCGGGTAATAACTATGAAAACTGTAATGAAGAGCAATTGGATTGTGCTGCTTGGATTGGTACTGGTAGGCGAGCTTGCCTTGGCAAATGTCCATGATCCAAGAGCAATAAATGCCGATCCAGCCACCGCAACTTCTCCTATCGCCCCGAAACTGAATGGTCTCGGCGATCATCATTTTCCGATAACGACGGCGAATCCCGAATCAGATTATTTTTTTCAGCAGGGCTTTCGCCTCACATTGGGCTTCAACCACTCAGAAGCCCTACGCTCGTTTAAAGAGGCAATTCGCTTGGATCCCAATAACGCTATGGCTTACTGGGGTTGGGCAATGGCCTTGGGGCCGAACTTGAATTTATGGATGTTGCCGGAAGTTGTTCCCGCCGCGTATAAGGCAATTCAAAAGGCCGACGCGCTGAAAGAGGCGGTATCGCCGCGCGAACGGGCGTTCATTGAAGCGGCGGTCACAAGATTCACCAATGACCCAACACTTGATCGTCTGCCCTTTGATCTCGCATACGCAACAGCTATGGGAGGAGTTGTTCAACGATTCCCGAATGATGCTGATGCGTTAACCTTTTATGCGGCAGCGTTGATGAACACAAATCCTTGGGATTATTGGTATCGGGACGGTTCGCCAAAGCCCGGCACTGAAACCATTTTGAATTCGCTGGGCAAAGCAATTTCGCTGAATCCCGAGCATGCAGGGGCGCACCATTATTTAATCCACGCAGTGGAAGCTTTTCGTCCTGAGCTAGGCGTTGCTAGCGCGGATGCCTTGGGCACGCTCATGCCTGGCGCAGGTCACTTAGTTCATATGCCGTCACACATTTACATGCGCGTAGGGCGTTATGCCGATTCGTACAAGGCAAACGCGATGGCCATTAAGGCAGATGAGGGCTATATCACGCAATGTCGTGCACAAGGCATTTATCCGCTTGGTTATTACCCACACAATATTCATTTCCTAGCATGGTCGGCCATGTTCCAGGGGCGTAGTGCTGAAGCGATTGAAGCGGCGCGGGAAGTCGCGGTAAAAATAAAACCTAACCCAGACGAAAACGTTTGGGGCTTATACGAATCCTTTGCCAGCCAACCGCTTTACGTCCTGGTGCGTTTTGGTAAATGGGATGAAATTCTGCGCGAAAAGTCACCCAACGAAAGTTCGATATTTATGAACGGCGTGTTGCACTATGCGCGCGGCATGGCTTTTCTCAACAAAGGCGTACTCGACGAAGCGCGCGATGAATTAAATCGTTTACAGGGTATACGCGAAGAGGTCGAGAAAGACTCGGAGTACCAAGTAGGTTTCGCTGCGGCAGGCACCTTGCTGCATATTGCAGAGGAAGTCTTGCGCGGAGAACTACTGGCGGTGGATGGTAATGTCTCCGAAGGCATCGCTCACATAGAACGGGCAGTTCGCTTGGAAGATACACTTGCGTATAACGAACCACCGGATTGGTATTTCCCGGTGCGTCATACGCTCGGCGCCATGTTGCTCGATGCGAACTTACCTGCCGAAGCTGAAGCGGTTTACTGGACAGACCTGAAAAAGCACCCCGACAATGGGTTTAGTTTGTTTGGGCTAAAGCAAGCGCTTGAAGCGCAAAAGAAACAAGAGATTGCTGAGGTGATCGCGCAGCGTTTTGAGCGAGCTTGGGCCGCAGCGGACGTTAAGCTCAGCAGCTCGCGGTTTTAGTAAACTGATATCGCTTGATTCCGTTTCTCTGCTAGTACCCGTCTGAAATGACAACTTATATCCTGTGGATTGAAATCATTTTTTTCGCTTGCATGGGCGGTGTTGCACTCTTCAAGCCCTCAATAGTTACCGGGATTTTTGGTCAGCAAAAGACCGGCCCGGATATGCGCAACGAAGTTCGTGCGGTATATGGTGGCTTTGGCTTGGCGATTGCCGCAGTCCTTGGCAGCTGTTTTTATTTGGCCGCCTATCAAGCAGGTATATTGTTGACGGTATCAGCCGCTCTGTTAGGCATGGCTTTCGGTCGAGTAATTTCACGTTTGGTTGAGCGGACCGATGGATGGTATCCCTGGCTATTTTTCTTCGTAGAGTGCACGTTAGGTTTTGGCCTACTGTTTGTGTTGAAAGAGGGCGGCGTTTAATCCAATGAAAATTTTCGAGCCAAACAGCGCGCAGCTCGTTGAGATGCTAGACGAGTGCGGTTTGCCTATTGCGGATATTGGCAGTGAGAAGCAGCAACACTTCATCGCCTGCGGTAGACATTTTTCACCAGACGCCGTTGTCGGTCTGGAAGCACACAAGCAATACGGTTTGCTGAGGTCTTTGGCAGTGCGTAAGCATGCACGCTCCAAAGGTTTTGGGCGTCAATTGGTCCGCGAGATAGAAAAAATAGCGATTGACCGTGAAATCGACACGCTCTATCTACTGACTACTACTGCCGCAAATTACTTTAAAAAGCTCGGTTATGAACGGGTCGATCGGGCGGAAGTGCCAGATGCTATCAAGCGCACCGAAGAATTTAGTCAGCTTTGTCCAGATGACGCAGAGGTGATGAAAAAAAACCTCGATAGCTGAAGAACTATCAGCAGGTACGCGCTAAATGAAAGAGTCGCTCGTTCAGCGCTAGGTGGTATTCGTAGTGAATCCGGCTTTCTCTTGAACCAATCGACCCGCCTGAAAATCGGTAATCGCCCGTTCAATTTCATCCCGAGAGTTCATGACAAATGGTCCGTACTGCACGATATCTTCGCCAATGGGTTGGCCACCTACAACAATCAATTTGGCGTCTACGTTACTGCTTCGGATACATATTTTTTTGCCAAACCCGAGCGCGACTAAACAATGTTGTGGTATCACATGTTCACCTTCTTCCGATACCAAGCTTGCATGACCATCGTAGCAATAGACGAAACAACGATGCCCAGTTGGCACCGGAATATCTACGGCGCCAGATGATTTAATCGCGACATCAAAATAGAAAATATCGGTATTAGGATCGGTGATCGGCCCGACGATTTTATTACTCTTGTCATGTGCATGGAGTTCACCGCAAAGCACTTTAACGCTAGCGTCGCCGTATGGCGCAACCGGGAATGCCTCTGCTGAAAACTCTTGGTAGGCTGGCGGGCTCATTTTCTGGTTCGCCGGAAGATTTATCCATAATTGGAATCCGCGCATCAACCCGTCAGTCTGCTGTGGCATTTCGGAATGAATCACGCCGCTGGCAGCTTTCATCCACTGTGCGCCACCGGCCCGCAAATCTCCACGATTGCCCATGCTATCTTCATGCAACATGTGACCGTCGAGCATATACGTTAAAGTGATGAAGCCACGATGTGGGTGGTTAGGGAAACCGGCAATGTACTCGTTGGGATTATCACTGCCAAAATGATCGAGCATTAAAAATGGATCAAAATTACGCAAGCGCGGGGTGCCAATTGTACGATGCACGACGACGCCAGCACCTTCGGCGAGTGGCTGCGCTTGGATAATGTTTTCAATTGGGCATGCAGACATGGTGGGACTATATCATCATACAAATTGAATAACCGTAGCAGCTGTCGGCCCCATTCTAGAGAGCTTATCGAGTCTAAACCAACTAACCAATGATACGCACCAACCCCGATAGACCTATTTATGCCAGCGACAGCTATGCGTGGGATCGTTGCCCACGATTAGTTTGGTTTTTGTTTCACCCGCCCGCAGCCGCGGAGTTAGCGCCGGATCCATTCGATACCTTGATTAAGCAATACGGTGATGAGCATGAAGCGGGTATCTTGGCTTCTATGGTGGATTCGATTATTTCGAAGAGTATGGATCACACCGTCGCCTTAATTGCTGACGAAGCACCGGTGATTTATCAGGCTCGTTTGGAAGACAAAGCGAGGAACATAATCGGTGTGCCGGATTTTTTGTTGCGAACCGAGATTGGTTACCAGGTGGCGGATGCGAAATTAGCTTTATCTGTTGAAAAGAATCGCGCGATACTGGCACAACTAGGCGTCTATCAATATCTGTTAACACAAGTATGCGAGCCAAATGAAGAAGAACTGCGGCCGATTGTTTTTCTTGGCGATGGTGAAGCCTTTGAAGTCGATGTGGATGTGTTGTCAGTGGCGGAAAAATTCCTATCCACCGTTGAGAATATCCGCGACCAAGACAATATGCCTGACACGCATTTTGCCCACTCGAAATGTGCACCGTGTGATTTCTTCGATTATTGCCACGACTGGTTTGTGGAGCAAGATGATATGACCTTGAGTCCGGCTGTTGATTCGCGAACCGCGCAACAGCTGCGGTTACAGAACATTAATACTTTGACTCAGCTTGCCAATATAGATGCAGAGGGTATCGACGAAGCGCCGTATCTTCGTAACCCGGACAAACGTTTAAGAATTGTGCAACAGGCGCAGAGTTTAGTCACAGGCGAGGTTATTATCCGGCAAGCACCGCAATGGCCGCGCGGAACCCTTATTCACTTTGATATCGAATCAGATCCATTAGGTGGGGAGGGCGATGGCGAGGTCTATCTTTGGGGGTTGCTAAAACCGGGCTCATCCGATGACGAATTTGAGTACATCTGGCGCGAGACGGATGATTTTGCCAGCTGGCAAGCATTTCTAAACCTGGTTCGAGATTACAGGCAGCGCTGGCCTGATCTTCGACTTGTGCATTACTCGCCCTTCGAGCGTGTTCAGATTAAACGCTATGTTGACCGCTATGCAGCGTCTGATGATCCGATCGCACAATGGCTCTTAGACACGGATGGGCCATTATGGGATCTGCAAGCCTTTGTGAAACTATATTTCGTGTTACCGGTTGAAAGTTACGGACTTAAGACGATTTGTCGCGACGAACGTTTAGTGAATTTTCAATGGCGCCTAGAAGAATCGGGTTCGCAATGGTCGGTTGTGCAATATCATCAATTCGTCGCGGCGCTTGCGTCAAGCCACACACAACAAGCCAGATCGATCCGTGACGAAATTCTAACTTACAACGAGGACGACGTGCGTGCGACCGCCGCAATGGTAGACTGGCTCAAAAGTATCTCTGTTGGTATGCGACGAGCATAAAATTTAGGTAATCCGAGATGAACGACGCAGTATTTGAAGTCGCCATAATCGGCACCGGGTTTTCCGGTATCGGGATGGCAATTCAGCTAAAAAAAGCTGGTATCAACAACTTTAGAATTTTCGAACGTGCCGAGAAACTCGGCGGTACTTGGCGGGATAATACCTACCCTGGGTGTGCTTGCGATGTGCCGTCGCATTTATATTCATATTCGTTCGAGCCCAATCCCAATTGGTCGCGGAAATATTCTTCGTATGCGGAAATTCACGCGTATCTCGAAAATTGCTTCAACAAATACCAATTGGAAACACAAACAAGCTTTAGTGCAGACATTGTCGAGTGCGCGTTTGATGACCATGCGAGTGAATGGATTCTAAAAGCGGCCGATGGTGAGACTTGGCGTGCTAAGTTCCTAGTCGTTGGTGCCGGACCATTGAATAAGCCTCAAATACCCAATTTACCCGGTATTGATACTTTTGAAGGCGCCACGTTTCACTCTAGCGAATGGGATCATCACTACGACGTGGCAGGTAAGAATATTGCGGTGATCGGGACCGGCGCTAGCGCAATCCAAATAGTCCCGGCGATTGCGGAGCGCGTGAAACAATTAAATTTGTTTCAACGCACTCCGCCATGGATCATTCCGCGCTGGGATCGCGAATTTTCACCGTTTATGCGGAACTTGTTTAAATGGATGCCACCGGTCAGGTGGTTGTATCGCAATTTGATTTATTGGTACTTGGAACAGAGCGGCATGACGTTCGTTACAAATACTGGCGCGCACAAAAGCGCGGAAAAACTAGCGCGCTGGCACATGCGCAAAGCTATCAAGGATTCTGATTTACTTGAAAAAGTCACGCCGCAGTATCGAATTGGCTGCAAAAGGATTCTTGTATCGGATGATTACTATCCGGCCGTGGCTAGCGACAATGTTGAACTCGTTACCGAACCGATTACGAAACTCGATCGCACCGGCGTTGTTACTGCGGACGGCCAACATCATCCGGTGGATGCGGTGATTTTTGGGACTGGATTTAATGCCACTGAGTTTGTTACGCCAATGAGAATTTTTGGACTTGATGGCGCTGAGCTTAGCCAGCAATGGAAACAATCTGCCGCAACCTATTTGGGAATCTCAACAGCTGGGTTTCCCAATTTATTTTTCCTCGTTGGGCCGAATACTGGGCTCGGCCATAACTCAATGGTTTTTATGATCGAAGCGCAGGTT
>JBCCFA010000185.1:0-8210 GCA_039029975.1 Pseudomonadota bacterium | reverse complement strand
CGGCGTTTGCGATCGGCATCTAGCATTTCATGAAAAGCCGCCACGCCGGTAATCGGTAGGAACTGCTGCAAGTTTTTATGCCCTACCATGAATGGCACTTGCGACACCACGCACTTCACTCGGTGATCGAGGGCGGTTACAGCGCACACAGTGCCACCGGTATAACTGGTGCCCCAAACGCCGATTCGTTTGCTATCAACAGAATCCAACGATTCGGCAAAGCTTATTGCGCTGCGGTAATCTCGCATTTGCATGGTTGGGTCAATATCTTGTCTTGGTTCGCCACCGCTAGCGCCCAAACAACGGTTGTCGTAGACGATACAGCTAAGACCTCCTAGACAAAAAACCTCCGCATACTTATCCAAGTCCATTTCTTTAACGCCGGAGAATCCATGCGCCATGATGACTGTGGGGAAGGGACCGTTTCCAGATTCGGGGATGTAGTGCCAACCGCGTAGCGTGACACCATCGGCGTTGAATTCAATATCATTGCGCATGTTCAACCCTCCTGCGAGTGAAAGTGGTAGCGATATTAGGGCGACCTGTCCAAGCACATCTTACTACGCAGAAAGTTTTACACAAAAGCCAACTTGGAAGTAGAATCCTTAGCCGACCGATGCGCGCGCGCATTCCTAAAAATTGAATAAATAATCGAAGTCGGTGATCCCAAACCGAGGAGAATTACGATGGATTTTGGATTTGTATTCATGGGTGATTGTCATATTCACCCAGAGGTAAAGTACGCAGAAGATAAAGGTTTTTCACACGCCTGGTTGTACGACACGCAAATGCTTGGCAGCGAAGTGTATGCGGCCTTGGCGCTCTGTGCCGACCGTACTGAGAAGATTAAATTAGGTCCCGGTGTAACAAATCCAGCGTCTCGTATCGCGCCGCTTAGCGCGTGCGGTATGGCAACCATTAATTCGCTCGCACCGGGTCGCGCCATCATGGGGATTGGGACCGGTAACACCACCCGTCGCACGATGGGTATGCCGGCTGCAAAAATGGCCGAGCTAGAAGATCACGTACGGGTTTGCCGCGATTTATTCGACAATAAGATCACCGATTACAGCGAAGGCGAACGCCATCGTAAGATTAAATTCCTAAACCCTGATCTCGGTTTTATTAATGTTGCGGATCGAATTCCAATTTATATTTCTGCCAGTGGTCCAAAAGTTGCGCAAATGGCTGGTCGCATTGCCGATGGTGTCATTTTATTTGGCGCCGTTAGTCCTTCGCTGGTGAAGTGGATGGTCGGTCATGTACGCCAAGGCGCAGAAGAGGCAGGGCGTAATCCGGACGATGTTTACGTATTGTCCATGACTGCGTTTTATCTCACCGAGTCAGATGAAGAAATTGAAACGAAGACGGTTCGTGAAGCGGTTGGCCCCATGGTCGCCTCAAGCAGTAACATCTTTGCGTTGTCGTGCCATAAAGATCCCAGCGTCTTACCAGATGACCTGCGAAATGAGCTAATGGACTTTGTTGGCGTTTATCGTGAGCCGGATGCACCGGTTGAAACCCGGCACCTCAAACTATACTCAGGCTATTTGCAGCACCTCAAAGCAGAGCATGAGGCGTTGATGACCAAGAAGATTATTCAGTCAACTACGCTTACGGGCACGAAAAAGGAAGTAATCGGTATGATCGAGGGAATGCGTGATGCCGGCGTGCACCAAATTGCCATTCAACCAATACGACCTAGCCGCGAAGTGGTTGATCAGGTAGCTGCGGAAATCATGCCACACTTCAGTTAGAGATTTACCGAGATAAATGTAGAAAGGGCGGACATTAGTTCGCCCTTTTTTATTTAGAAACCCAGTTTGTCGAATAAGCGTTGGCGTTTATGCAGCCACCAGCCCATAGCGGCATCCCACATACTGAAATCACTATCGCTTTCGAGTTCGCGCGCCGCATGCAACGCCCAATTCGGATCGTTCAACAGCTCGCGCGCCAGCGCCACCATATCCGCTTGATCTGTGGCAATGATCTTTTCTGCCACGTGTGCTTGCCATATTAATCCGACCGCCATGGTCTTAATGGCAGACTTGGCCCGCACTTCGGCCGCGAGTTCCGCCTGAAAAGCGGGTCCCAAGGGAAAACGCGGTGCCGGCGTGTTACCACCTATTCCACCGCTAGAACAATCAATGAGGTCTACGCCGTGTTTGCCAAGTTCCGTTGCCAATTTCGCCGTGTCATCAACAGTCCAACCATCATCTAACCACTCAGTGGCGGAGAGACGAAAGAACAACGCCTTGTTTGCGGGAAAGTGACTTCTAATTGACTTCGCGACTTCCACACATAATCGCGTTCGGTTATCGAAACTACCGCCCCACGCATCATCGCGATCGTTACACAGGGGGGAGTAGAACTGATGCATTAGAAATCCGTGCGCGGCATAGACCTCGATAATATCGAAGCCAGCGCGATCGGCGCGTTTAGCGGCGTCACCAAAATCCTTTATGACTTTTTCAATGTCGGTTTCTGTCATTCGCCGCGGTGGCGGCCACAGTTCGCCATAAGGTTCTTCAGTAGGCGATAAAGCCTGCCAAGGTGCTTCGCCGCGTAGACTGATGTCTTCGTCTGTAACTGGGGTTTCGCCGTGCCAGGGGCGCCGTTCGCTAGCTTTTCTTCCCGCATGCGCTAGCTGCACGCCGGGTACGGCACCTTGCGCACGAATAAACTGATTGATTTCTTGGAGCTTGGCGACTTGCGCATCTTCCCATAACCCCAAATCGCCATGGGTGCGACGCGCTTCAGGCGATACCGCCGTGGCCTCGCAAAAAACCAATCCGCAGCCACCCAGCGCAAAACGCCCTAAATGGGCCATGTGCCAATCATTGGCGAAACCGTTGTGTGCTTTGTATTGACTCATCGGTGACACGCAAACGCGGTTTTTAATCTCCACACCGCGAATCGTTAAGGGTTCAAAAAGCTTCGCCATATCAGTTAGCAATCATCAAGATGGTAAGAAAGATAAATATTCGGCATGCTATTCACTCAAAGCGACGCATTCTTTTTTGCCGCTAATATTGTCTCGCAAATTTCGCTGAATTCATCTGCGCTGTCATATTTGGCGGGATGTTCAATGCCCGTGACACCAATCTCGGCATAGCTCCGCATCAACTCGCTACATTCATCTAAATTATCCAGCGGTAAGGGTTTCAGTGCGATCACTTCTGGCGTTGATTTGCCGGCCGACTCAAATTGTTCTTGAAGTTGGGTGATATTAGGCCCGAGTTTCTCTGGTTCGGCGCCCATCGGCATCCAGCCGTCGCCATAAGTCACCGCCCGCTTTAAAGCGTGTGGCGCAGCACCGCCGACCAATATTTCCGGTTTCTTAGGTCGCGGTAAAAATAAAAACTTCTGACCGTTTAATGCCACTTCATCGTTCGCAAAAGCGTCATTGAAAAAAGAAAGTGCCTCGTCAGTAATGGCGCCGCGCCGTTTGCGATCTGCGCCGGTGGCTTTAAATTCCGCTTCCATCCAGCCCACACCAACGCCAAGACTCAACCGACCTTTTGATAACTCTTGGACTGAGGCGATCCATTTGGCTGTAGCAAGCGCAGGGCGGTAGGGTAGAATCAATACGGAGACGCCCAGCTTTACTCGTTTGGTGATACCAGCAGCGAAAGCCAAGGTCGCCAACGGATCAACGTAAAGGCCGCCCGAACCTTCCGATTCCTCCTTGGGAATAGCGATATGATCGAGCACCCATAGGTCATCGATGCCTTTTTCATCGGCGATTTGCGCGCATTGTGCAATTAAATCTGCATTTGCGGCCTGCCCCATATTGCGAAGAAATAAGCCAATTCTCATTACAAGCTCCTCATTCAATGTTCCTTAACGCCATGGATTCATCTTCGCAGATCAGGGCGGCCGCTGGTAAGGGCCACCGCTGGACCAACGGGTCCTGTTTGGCGCGAAAGAGACAAGTGTACAAAAATTATTTTAAGGTTAAAATAATTTCTCCGGGGAGATTGAGCAAACCTGTCAATGACAGAAAACACTTCAAAACCAGTAAAGTCCTTGCGTATCGCCGTGATTGGTGCGGGAATTTCTGCGATTGCGGTAGCCCGCATCTTGAAGCGTGCCGGTCATGACATTGTCATCTTCGAAAAATCAGACAAAGTAGGCGGCATTTGGGCCACCACCTATCCGCGCGTTTCACTGCAAAACACCCGTGCACATTACTTTTTCTCAGACTTCAATTATCCAGAGCAACCAAACTTACATCCAACGGGCGAGCAAATCCTGCGTTACCTTAATCAAGCGGTCGATCATTTTGGTCTCGATGTTCGTTTTAACCAAGAAGTTACCGCAAGCGCGTTTGAAAATAACGAATGGGTTCTAACCGTTGCATCTGACAGTGGTGAATTGCAGCAAGCATTTGATTTTCTGGTGGTCGCCACCGGGCAATACAACGCAGAAAAACCCGAGACCGAATTCCCAGGTGTTGAAACGTTCTCTGGCAACGTTTTAACGGAAATCGATGTCGATAATTTGGACGTATTCAACGACAAACGGGTTGCCGTGGTTGGCTTTGGTAAAAGCGCCGTAGACATGGCGGTGTTTGCGCGTGAACAGGGCGCGCGAGTCGATCACGTTTTCAGGACGCCGCGATGGTTGCTGCCGTTTAAGATATTTGGCGTGCATTACGCGAACCTACTATTTAACCGCGCAAGCACAATCATGATGCCAAGCTGGGCACATGCTTCAAGCATCGCAAAGTTTGTTCACGGGAACTTACCGTTCGTGCCGAGTGGGTTTTGGAAAATGATTGCAGGCATCTTAAAACTCCGGCTCAAATTAATGGCGCTCAAAGGCAGCAAAGCGGCAGCAGAACGGCTAAAACTCGTAACACCGACGCATCGTTTAGTGCCTGACTTACGCTCGGCATTGGCGTTGGCGCCGCACAACTATTATGAGTACATCGCCGATGGGCAAATTACCCCACACATTAACGAAGTTGCGGCTTTCGATAGCGAAGGCTTAGTATTAGGGGACGGCAGCAAAGTCGCGTGCGATATCGTGGTGCTATCAACGGGCTCGAAGAAACCGGCCTTCAGATTCTTACCCGATCAGTATCGAGAACTTATAGAAGCAGAGCACGACGGGGCGCAACTCTATCGGCACTTGATACACCCGGGTATACCTTCGCTGGCTTTCGCCGGACTTAATCACGGCTTCATGCATGTGCCTTCGGCAGAGGTGGGCGCGCTGTGGTTGTGTGAGCTGCTTGATGGCCGCATGGCGGTACCAGAATCGGCTACACAATTGCAGGCAATAGCGCACATCCGCGAGTGGAAACGAGCGCACATTCATTTTGAGCCTTCGCGTTCGTGCGCTGTAAACACTCGGTTTCAACAATACAACGACATCATTCTAAAAGACTTAGGGATCAGTCCGTATCGCAAAATGCCGAACATCTTCGCGGAATGTTTCGCTGGTTATGGCGCGGGCGATTATGCTGGTTTGGTGAATGAGTTTTTCGAAACGCGCGAACAACGAGGATTGCGCTCACCGCTGGACGAGTCTACCTAGGTACATCCCGAGTTCAGACGCTAAGCGCCGCGCAGTTTGTGCAAAATAAGCTCAACGCGGTCATTGCCAAAATACATATCGTCGCCATTTAGAAACAAGGTTGGCGATCCAAAGCCGCCGCGATCGGCGAGTTCTTGGGTCGTATCGCGAAGCTTTTGCTTATATTCCGCAGTTTCGATTTTTTCAAAAAAAACTGAGTTATCAAGCCCAACTTGCGCGACAATATCTTTGAGTACAGACAAGTCCGAAATATCTTGTAACTCACCCCAATAAGATTGAAACACCGCGCGTGCATAGGGCACGAGCATATCTTGTTCTAAGGCGATGAAAGCACCGCGCATCGCACGCACGCTATTGACCGGATGCATTGACGGCATGCCAATTTTAATGCCCACATAGTTCGCCCAATCCTGCAGATCCTTAGCGGTGTAAGCTACTTTTTCCGCAACGGGATTTTCTCGCGTGTGGTAGACACTTGGATTAATCGTGTTGAACAAGCCGCCAACCAAAATCGGTTTCCAAACAAACTCGACCGGCTCGTTAGCAAAAACTTGCAGCGCCCGTTCGAACCCAAGATAGGTCCAAGGGCTTGAACAATCAAAATAAACTTCCAGCTGATTTGTCGGCATGTTCGCAAATGTCCGCTCAACATTGTCGGAACGCCAATGTTATCATTGAACATCCTATTCATCGTTAACCGTCTGGGAGGAAGGAGCGATGCCAAAACTAAAACGAAATGCTAGCCCGAATAACTCTTTCCTTGCGATATTTCTTGTTCTTGGTTTATTCATCGCGAGTCCAGTTACAGCAGAGCCATGTGCGGATGGGAGTGGACCGGAAAGCGCCGTGGTGGGTTACGTGCAAGGCATGAAGGATTATCAATTCGAAGCCGCTTATGAGTTTCTAACCGACAACATGACTGACGGCCAAAGCAGTGAAGAGTGGAGTGAACTACAGCTAAAGTTCATAGTTGGCGGTGAAGTGGTGATTAAAAAAGTAGATGCCAGACCCGCGCATGCCACAGCAGACGATGCCGCATGTGAGAACAGCGCCATCGTGCCACACGTTTTGCGCGCCAAGGATAAATTTAACAATCAAGGCAGTACCGAATTCGAGCTTTACACCGTGGTTAAGCAAAACGACAAATGGTTGATTGATCTGCAAGAAAGTTTGTTTGATGAAAAGCAAATTAAACAGTGGTTTCCTGACGATGAGATTCCGGACTATAAAGGTCAGCTATAGATATTTTTCTTATATTGGTAATCACTTTGTTTGAGTATGAGCACCTCGGCTAAGCCGACATCGGCCGTGAACGACGATGTGCTGTCACCCGCGGCGATTGCCGATCCGCAATCATTTTTTCGGGATCTCAGAGACATTGACCCGGTCTATTTCAGTCAGCGACACGGCGTGTATATTTTGACCGGACATGCGGAGGTGCATGCGGCGTTTCGTGATAAACACATGTCCTCTGCGCGCGCCATGCAGAGTTTCAGAGGCAAGCTTGCCGAGAAATACCAACGATTATTGAAAAACGCCTTGCAGCTTCTCGACGGGTGGATGCTCTTAAATGATCCGCCTGATCACACCCGTCTGCGAGATCCGGTCCGCAAAACCTTCACCCCCGCTGTAGCAAATAAATTAATTCCGAAAATTGCCGCGCGAGTCGATCGCTTAATGGACGAGTTTGAGAGCGATTATCTGGTTGATATCGTCAGTAAGTTGTCGCACCCGCTAACGGCACTCGTGATTTGCGACCTACTTGGGGTGGAAGAACAAGACCAAAATTTCTTGCGTAGTTGGACCCAAGATTTTGGTAAGTTGATTTATGGCGCGTCGTCAAACGAATCTGACTACGCGGCGGCGGTTGGCAGCGCGGGTGACATATTCTATGAGCGCATGCGGCCGTTGTTAGAAAAACGCCGAGCCGATCCCCAAGACGATTTAATCAGTGCTTTGCTTAAAGCATCGGCAGAGGCGCAATGGACCGAAGCGGAGTTGCTGGGTGCTTGCTCGATGTTGTTATTTGCCGGGCATGACACCACTGCAGCGTTAATCGCGTCGTCTGTGAGAGCCTTGTGCCTGTTCCCCCAGCAGCGTGAACAATTTGAGTATGACGAGACGATTCATGCGTCCGCGGTGGAGGAATTATTGCGCTATGACGGTCCCTCGAAAACTTTCGTACGCGTGAATAATGAGACCATGCAAATCGGCGATCACGAGATAGAAGAAGGTTCAACGCTGTGGCTCGCGATCACCGGTGCTAATCACGATCCAGCCGTCTTTAACGAGCCGGCGGTGCTCAATTTAGAACGGGATCCTAACCCGCACGTTTCCTTTGGCGGCGGGATTCATTTTTGCGTGGGCGCTTCGCTCGCCAGGGTCGAAGCGAGGGTGGCGCTGCAACGGTTGTTCGCGCGCTATCCAAAGTTGCGCTTGCACGATACTCAACACCAATGGCACCAAGCGATTGTCGACCGTTCCTTGACTACACTGCCTGTGGCCCTCGTTTAAATTTTGATTTTTCGCTACTGACTTTTTACAGCAACGCGAAAATTAAACGATAATGAGATGCGTTCGTCATCGGATAAATGTGGTTCCACCATGTGCGTTAAATAGGAAGGAAAAATTAACATCATGCCCTCTTTGGGCTCCATCGCCGCGTT